>JBEPXL010000043.1:0-12758 GCA_041641935.1 Desulfobacteraceae bacterium
ACCATTCGGATCAGCCGTTTTCGACGATGTCATAGACTTTTGCCAGCGCCTCGTCGAGTTTTTCCGGATTGGAACCCCCGGCCTGGGCCATGTCGGGACGCCCGCCGCCGCCGCCGCCGACAATGGCCGCCGTCGCCTTGATAATGTTGCCGGCATGGAACCGGTCGGTCAGATCCGGCGTCACCACGGCGACCAGCATTGCCTTGCCGTTGGAAGCGCTGCCGAGAACGACGATGCCGGACTTGATTCTGTCCCGGAATTTGTCCGCCGCATCCCGCAGGGCGCCCGGTTTGTCGGCCGCCACCTTCCGGGCCAGCACCTTGACGCCGTTGATCTCGCGGATCTCCTCTTCGGCACTGGACGCCGTCATGGTGGCCATCTTCGCCTTCAGCCGGTCCACCTCTTTTTCCAGGGCTTTCTGCTGGGACAGGCTCCGCTCCACGCGCTCCACCAGCTGTTCCGGTTTCTCCCGGAGAAGACCGGCCGTCTGGCGCACGATCCGTGCCGCGTCCTGGACCGCATTCACCGCCCCTTCGCCGGTGAGCGCCTCGATCCGGCGGACGCCGGAGGCGACGCTTCCTTCACTGACGATCTTGAACAGACCAATATCCCCGGTAAACCGGGCATGGGTTCCGCCGCAGAGTTCCTTGCTGAAGGTGTCCAGGGAAATGACCCGGACACGGTCGCCGTATTTCTCTTCAAACAGGGCCATGGCGCCGGACTGGAACGCCTCTTCGGCTTCCATTTCATTGATTTCGACCGGCACATTCTCCCGGATGTGCGCATTGACCTGCCGCTCGATCTCTTCCAGGGTTTCCGGATCGACGGGCGAGAAATGGGTAAAATCGAACCGGAGCCGGTTGGGCCCCACCAGGGAACCGGCCTGTTTGACATGATCCCCCAGCACCCGGCGGAGTACGGTATGGAGAATATGGGTCGCCGTGTGGTTCCGGGCCGTGGCGGCACGGGCCCCCGGGTCCACGGTCAGGGTGACGGTATCGCCTTTTTTCACGGTTCCCCGGGTCACGGCCCCCTTGTGGATAATCAGCCCGGTCGGATCCTTGGCGGTTTCACTGACCGTTATTTCCATGTCGCCGGCGGCAATGGTTCCGGTGTCTCCGACCTGACCGCCCGCCTCGCCGTAAAAGGGCGTCCGGTCCGTCACCACCTCCACGGGGGTATCGGGCCCGGCTTCGGAGATCTCCTCTCCGCTGTGAACCATCAGCAGGATTTCTCCTTCGCAGGAGAGGGTTTCATAACCGGTGAACACCGGTTTTACCCCCTCCGCCGAAAGCGCCTTGTAGGCATCGCTCATCCGGGAAAAGGAAGCTTTTCTGCCGGATGTCTCCCGTTGTTTCGCCATTTCCGCGTCATAGGTCTTCATGTCGAGGGTCATGCCCTCATCCCGGACCACATCCCGGACAATATCCACCGGAAAGCCGAAGGTGTCATAGAGCTTGAAAATGACTTCTCCCGGAACCACCGTCTTTCCCCCGGCCTTCATTTCCGAGAGGGTTTCGTTGAGCAGGGTGAGCCCCTTGTCCAGGGTTTCGGAAAACCGGATCTCCTCATTCCGGATGACGTTGGTGATAAAGGCGCTCGCTTCGGTCAGCTCCGGATAGGCATCCTGCATGATGTCAAAGACAACCCCGGCGGTTTCATGGAGAAACGGGCGGTCGAGGCCGATGTTCCGGCCATACCGGATGGCCCGGCGCATGATCCGGCGCAGAACATACCCCCGGCCGTCATTGGACGGCAGCACCCCGTCGCCGATGAGAAAGGCGGCGGCCCGGCTGTGGTCGGCGATCACCTTCATGGCGACATCCGCCTCCGCGGATTCCCCGATCCGTTTGCCCGAAAGGTTCTGGGCCTTCTCGATGACGGGATAGATCAGGTCGGTTTCGAAATTGGTGGGTGCATCCTGCAGAATCGAGACGATCCGCTCCAGCCCCATCCCGGTATCGATACTGGGCCGGGGCAGCGGGGTCATCTTGCCCGACGCATCCCGGTTGAACTGCATGAACACCAGGTTCCAGACTTCCAGATACCGGTCGCACTCGCACCCGAGTCTGCAGTCGGGGCCGCAGGCATGGGCCTCCCCCCGGTCGTAGTGGATTTCGGAGCAGGGACCGCAGGGACCTGTGTCGCCCATGGCCCAGAAATTGTCCTTTTCCCCGAACCGGACAATCCGGTCTTCGGGCACGCTGACGGTTTTCTGCCAGAGTTCCGACGCCTCGTCGTCATCAAGAAAGATCGAAACCCACAGCCGGTCTTTTGCAAGACCGTAGCCGCTGGTCAGCAGATCCCAGGCGAACGCGATGGCCTTTTCCTTGAAATAGTCGCCGAAAGAGAAGTTGCCCAGCATTTCAAAGAAGGTATGATGCCGGGCCGTGTACCCGACATTTTCCAGGTCATTGTGCTTTCCGCCGGCCCGGACACACTTCTGGGAGGTGGTCGCCCGGTTGTAGGCCCGTTTTTCCTCACCCAGAAACACCCGCTTGAACTGGACCATGCCCGCATTGGTAAAGAGCAGGGTCGGATCATCCTGGGGAACGAGGGATGAACTGCGGACGATCTGGTGGTCCTGCTTCTGAAAATAGTCGAGAAATAATCTCCGTATCTCGTTTCCTGTCATGGATCACTCCATTCTTCAAACATACCCGGATCACGCCGGGGCGGAATCGGGTTCTGGTTCCTGGCGACGGCTGCCCCGCCTATTCCTCGGGAGGCGCTCCGGTTTCTTCTCCTTCTTCATCCGAGCTGACGCCGGGGGCCGGGGTCATGCCCATCACCTCCCGGACCCTGAGACGGATGGCGTCGTAGGTTTCGGGATTCTCCGCCAGATACTTCTTCACATTTTCCCGGCCCTGACCGATCCGCTCCCCTTCATAGGAATACCACGAGCCGCTCTTCTCCACGATGCCGGTCTGGACGCCCATGTCGAGCAGATCGCCGGTCCGGGAGATGCCCTCCCCGTAGGTCAGATCAAATTCGGCTTCCCGGAAGGGCGGGGCCATCTTGTTTTTGACCACCCGGACCCGGGTCCGGTTGCCGACCACCTCCTGGCCGTCCTTGATGGCGCCGGTGCGCCGGATGTCGAGCCGTACCGATGAATAGAACTTGAGGGCGTTGCCGCCGGTAGTGGTCTCCGGATTGCCGAAGACAACCCCGATTTTCATCCGGATCTGGTTGATAAAGATCAGCGAGGTCATGGTTTTGCCGATGGTTCCGGTCAGTTTCCGGAGGGCCTGGGACATGAGCCGCGCCTGAAGCCCCATATGGGCATCCCCCATTTCCCCTTCGATTTCGGCACGGGGAACCAGGGCCGCCACAGAGTCGATGACCATAATATCCACCGCACCGCTTCGGACCAGCATATCCCCGATCTCCAGGGCCTGTTCGCCGGTGTCCGGCTGTGAAATCAGGAGATCGTCACAGTTGACCCCCAGCCGCCGGGCGTAGGCGGTGTCCAGAGCATGTTCTGCGTCGATGAACGCGGCAATTCCACCCTGCCGCTGTGCCTCGGCGACGGCATGAAGGGCAAGGGTCGTTTTCCCCGAGGCTTCGGGGCCGAAAATCTCGATGACCCGCCCCCGGGGAAATCCGCCGATGCCGAGGGCCCGGTCCAGTGCAAGGGAGCCGGTGGAGATGGCCGGAACATCAAGTACTTCCTTGCTTCCCAGTTTCATAATCGATCCCTTGCCGAACTGACGTTCGATCTGGGCCATGGCGGTTTCCACCGCCTTCTGCTTGTCCGGTGAAACGTTCATGAATTCCTCCTGAAATATATGAATCTGTTCCATTGTTCGGTTTGTGCGGCAATCGGCAGATGAGCGGTCAGGGGGTGAGGACGGCGGCGGAAAGCCGGGTATAGACGGCCCCGTCCGGTTTCAGCTCGCTCCGGTACAGAATGACTTCATCTGCGGTAAAGGGTTCAGCTTCCATGTCGGCGAAGTCTTCGATGATCTCCGCCAGACGCCGGGGATCCAGGACGCCTTTTGCCCGGCCCAGGGTCAGATGCGCCTTGAAGGGGCGGGTTTCACGGGGAAAACCGCATCCTTCCATGACCGTGTCGATCCGTTTCTGAATCTGGATCAGGGGATGGGTATCGCCCCGGAGGCCGACCCAGAGCACCCGTGCCCGCCGCACCGTGGGAAATACACCGATGCCGCCCAGGGAAAGCCGCACCGGCGGTACGCCGGCCACAGCTTCGGATAGCGCCCCGGTGATCGGTTCCACCGCCGCCGGATCAATATCCCCCAGGAATTTCAGGGTCAGGTGGACGCTTTCGGGGCGGACCCAGCGCATCCGGAAGCCGCAGGGCCGGAGCCGGTCCTGTATATCCCGGATATGCTCCCGGACCGGTCCGGGCAGGTGGAACGCGATAAACGTCCGGAGCTTCGCCATGATCAGACCGGCAGGGTGAACTGGGGTTCCCCCAGCAGAAAGGTTCCTTCGCCGATCTGCTGCTTCAGAAGGCCGGCGATCTCGCGGGCCTTTGAAAGGCTGGAGAGGGGAACGGCCGGCACCGCACGCCCTTCCACCGTAATGGTGCCGCTCTTGAGTTCGGCATAACTGACCTGCCCGTAGCTTTTGGAAATGCCGTTGCCGTAGTCGTGACCATAGTCGACAATCTGCGTGAAGATTTCTTCATCGGAAACACCGGTGTACCCGGCCATTTCCTCATTCAGAATCGGAATCGGCACCCCCAGTCCCACCATCAGGGAACATCCGTACCCCTGCATGCTGACCCCCATGAGCCATTCCGGCTTCATCTGTTTCATGTCTCCCATGACGAACAGGGTTCCGGACGGGGTCAGGGGCACGCCCTTTTCCGTCCGCTCCACCGCCGGTTTGTGCTGGGTTCCATGCCAGGTGACATACCCGACGCCGCCGCCCAGAAAGATGCGGGTTCCCAGGCCGATGGTCCTGTAATACGGGTCGTTCATGAGGGGGCTCAGCTGGCCCGCCGAACAGTAATTGGCATTGCTCACCCGGGGACGGAGGGTTCCCATGTAGGTATAGACCGTCCGGTTGGTCCGGTTGATGGCGCAGTTGTAGTTCTGATACCCGTTCCGGGGGTTGCAGAGAAGGGCCTGGGGCAGATCGTCGATGGTGATCCGCTTTTCCATGCCGTCATTGGGATAGCAGGTCGTGCTGTAGGCGCTCGCCTTGAGGAGCAGCCGTTTTCCGGCCACCAGGTCATGGAGGACATGACCGCCGCCATACTTGAATTCACCGGGATGGATCTTGTTCAGCGGATCATCCGCCACCGGTTCCGTAGCACCGATATAGCAGTCCACCGCCGCCAGCCCGGCATAGGCCGGTACCCTGTTGAGCCATACATGGGCAGCCTTGATGGTGGGGGTGGTCTGGCCGAAGTTGATAAACGCCCCCGAGGAGCACATGGGAGCGAAGGTTCCCGTCGTCACCACATCCACCTGCCGGGCCGCCTCGACCGGTCCGTTGTCCCGGACCACATCCACCATCTCGTCGGCGGTCATCACCACCGCCTCTCCGGCCCGGATTTTTTCGTTGATTTCCTGATATGTCTTCTGAATTTTGTAGGATGTCATCTGCTGGATAGTTCCGCCTTCTTAATTGGACGATACGGTTAAATTCCCGGCCTTGACGGCCGCAATCTTGCCGGTGATGTTGTTTTTGATCCAGGCCGGATCCCACCACTCGACCGGATCGACAAAGGTGTTGTGGACGATCATGCCGAAATGGAGGTGGTCACCGCCCGCGAGGCCGGTGGTTCCGGTCTGGCCGATGGTGTCGCCTTTGGCCACGATCTGCCCGGTCTGCACATTGAAACTGCTCAGATGGGAATAGGTACTGAACAGCCCGAAGCCGTGATCGATGATGACGGTTCCGCCGTAAATTCCCACGCTCCCGGTGAACACGACCTTCCCGCTGTTTGCCGCCGGAACCGGGGCACGGGCAACCGAGGCCAGATCAATGCCCATATGCACCTGCCTGTCGATCACATCGCCGTTATACCGGTATTCCCGGTGGTCGGCGAAGTTGGCCTGACGCGCCGTGTTGGGCATCCGCAGAAAAGCCTCTTCCCAGTAGAGAACCGGTTCGGAGTTCTGTGTCGTGATCGCCTTCAGGCTGTCGGTGTTGGCCACCCGGAGTTTCCGGTTGACATTCAGAAACATGTCCACCGGCCCGCTGTAACTTCCTTCGGTCAGTTCGGTTTCAAATTCCGGCATTTTCCGGTCGAGAAACCGGTCGGATATATTGATGACATCCTGTTTGAACTGCTCATTGCGGATATAGTGGGGAAATCCCGCCCTGGCGACATTGCCCGCCTCGTCCCGGGCCTCGATCACCAGCGGCGTTCCCCGCCCCTGGGTGTAGTCGAGTGCCATAAAGCAGAGATAGAGATTGCCGGCTTCCGGACCGAAGATCCGTGTTGCGGTATGGCCCGGGAAGAAATTCTCTCCGACCCGGACACCGTTGTCCGGACAGGGTTCGGAGGTCCGGTAGATGACCAGCCCCGATCCGCCCTGGGTCAGATTGTGCTGCAGACTCAGCACCGATACCCGAGGCGGCTGGGTATCCACGGCCACCTCCTGTTCGATGACGGTGCGGTTCCCGTGCCACCAGTTCCACCAGGCATAATCCCGGACCGTCATCCGGAATACCGCCCTGCCGTCCTTGATGCCGTGCTTTTTGGGCTCCACCCGGACGGTCAGTGTCTCATCAAAGACCTGTCCGCCCATGATCAGGTTTATGGCCGGATACTGCTTTTCCAGCAGTACAGCCTCCTTGCCGTCCCCGGTCAGGGTCATCCGGACGCTGCGCAGCCCGCTTTTCTCATCGGAGAGGTTGACGGAGATGTCCTTGGCGGCCGGTATGGACGAAGAGAGTCCGTCGATGGTGACAGAAGGTTCCGTGCCCTCGAACTTGATATACAGAAACCATCCCGCCGCCACAACCAGCAGGACCGCGATGGTTGTAAGCAACCGGGTTTTAAAAGTGATCCACTTCGTTTTCAATAGTTTATACTCCCTGCCTTTCGGTTTGTAGTAACCTGTAAACATTACCAGTTCTGTACCGGCTAATCAAGGGCTCTTTTTCGTTTCTTGACTTTTGGACCGCTGCACGGTACACACTGTGCAAAGGAAAATAATATGAGTAAAATTATAACTATAGATTCGAACCTCGCCATCGGCGGGGAAACCCCGCTGCTCCTGGTCGCCGGGCCGTGTGTCATCGAAAGTGCCGAGCTTGCCTTCGAAACGGCGCGGTTTCTGAAAGAACTGACTGCGGAGCTGGGCATTCCCTTTGTATTCAAGGCATCCTACGACAAAGCCAACCGAACCTCCCACAGGAGTTTCCGGGGGCCGGGGCTGACCGGGGGCCTTGACATTCTGGGGGCGATCCGCCGGGAACTGGGCATCCGGGTTCTTTCGGATGTTCACCGGATCAGCGAGGTGGACCGTGCCGCCGATGTGCTGGATATCATCCAGATCCCGGCGTTTCTCTGCCGTCAGACCGATCTCATCGCAGAGGTTGCCAAAACCGGAAAGACTGTCAATATTAAGAAGGGCCAGTTTCTCGCGCCCTGGGACATGGCCAATGTGATGGAAAAGGCCGCCACCGCCGGGAATGACCGGCTGATCATCACCGAGCGGGGGAGTACCTTCGGATACAACAACCTGGTGGTCGATTTCCGGGGCATCAAGATCATGCGGGATGCCGGATGGCCGGTGATTTTCGATGCGACCCACAGTGTGCAGCTGCCGGGCGGCGCAGGCGGGTCTTCCGCCGGTCAGCGGGAATTTGCGCCGGTGCTGGCCCGTGCCGCGGTCGCCGCCGGTGTTGACGGCCTTTTCCTGGAGGTTCATCCGGACCCGGACCGGGCACTCTGTGACGGTCCCAATTCGCTTTCCCTCACGAGTCTGCGGCCGCTCCTGACGCAGATCCTGGCGATCCGGGCGGCGCTGTAATGGCAGAAGAAGTGGATCTTCTCCAGTGTCTTGCTGACACACGCCTGCTGCTGCTGGATGTGGACGGTGTTCTCACCGACGGCAGGATCATCTACCATGATGACGGCAGCGAAATCAAGATGTTCCACGTCCGGGACGGTCTCGGGATACGGCTTCTCATGGCGGCCGATGTGCAGGTCGGCATTGTGACGGGACGGTCCTCCGGTGCGCTCCACCGCCGGTGTGAAAACCTGGGCATTGCCCTGGTCTTTGACGGGGTCGGCGACAAGGCCGCAGTTCTGTCATCCATTGAAGAAAAGACCGGCATCCCGGCCGGCCGGACCGCCTTTATGGGAGATGATCTGCCGGATATACCGCTGATGCGCCGGGTCGGTCTTTCCATCGCCGTTGCCGACGCCCATCCCCGGGTCCGGGAGACGGCGCAGATGGTGACCCGGCTCCCCGGCGGCGCCGGCGCTGTCCGGGAGGTATGCGAAGCGATGCTTGACGCGCAGGGGGTCCTGTCGGAGATGATCCGGGAGCGGTTCCCGGACGGATGAGTACACCGGCACAACAGAACCGCCGTCTCAAACTGGCCCTGCTGACGGTGATCCTGGTGGTGGTGATCGGGGTCGCCGCCGTTTTTGTCGGATACCGGCAGATGATGGACGCAGCCAGACCGCCGGTGGCCGGGACGGACCCGGAGGCGACCATGTCCATTGCCAATATTCATCAGGTGGCCAAACGGAACGGCATTACGGAATGGTCACTGGATGCGGAAGCCGCCGTACTCCGGGGGGGGAAAGAGGCCGTGGTGGAACAGCCGTCCGTCGTGTTTTTTCTGGAAAATGACCGGAAGGTCTACCTGACAGCCGATCGCGGGGTGATCAATACCATCACCCACAACATCCGGCTGAGCGGCAATGTCATCATGAAAAACGATGCCTATCAGATGAAAACGGAAACGATGAACTACCGTCACGACAGCCGGGTTTTTCTGTCGGATGCGCCGGTCCGGATCACGGGAAAGGCGATCGATCTCTCGGCGGATGGGGCAAGCTATGATCTGAATACCCGGAAAGCCGTTTTTCAGGGCAGGGTGAAAGGGAAACTGGGTGGCGATTTTACACTCTGATGCATACCGTACTGTTGTGATGATGCTTCTGCTGGTTTCGGTTCTCTTCTGGACAGGACCGGTTGCGCCAGCCTTTGCACAGACCGGGACGACCCCGGACACGGCGGAAGGCGAAGAAGGCGGTATCTACATCACCTCGGACAGCCTGACCGCCAATGATGCCGAACAGTATGCCGAATTTGCCGGAAACGTCCGTGCCATTCAGGGCAATACGGTCATTGTTTCGGACCGCCTGCGGATTTTCTACCAGGACCGGAACGGCAGCCCCGAAGACGGTGAGGTTCCGGGCCAGGGCGCCGTCCGTGAGATTGTCGCCTCGGGAAATGTGCGGATCACCTTCGATGACATGGTCGCCGAAGGGGAAGAGGCGGTGTATACCACTGAAAACCGGGTGCTGGTGATTTCCGGCCCGGAGGCCCGGGTGACCCGGGACCAGACCGGAACCATCTCCGGGGCCAGAATCATCGTGGACCGGGACGACGGCAAAATCCGGTTCGAGGGGGGCGTCGAGGGGATGTTCTTCCCCGGCGACAGAGGGCTCAATTAGGTGGCGGTTCTTTCTCTCCGGAATCTGGTGAAGGTCTACCGGAATCACCGGGTGGTCAATGATGTCAATCTGGAAGTCGAAAGCGGTACAGTGATCGGGCTTCTGGGACCCAACGGCGCGGGAAAGACCACGACATTTTACATGGCGGTCGGTCTGATCCGCCCCGACGGCGGAGAGGTTTTTCTTGACGATACCGATATTACCGACTATCCCATGTACCTGAGGGCCCGCAAAGGTGTCGGCTACCTGCCCCAGGAAACATCGATCTTCAGAAAACTGACCGTGAAGGAGAACATTCAGGCGATTCTCGAATATTTCTCCATCCCCAGAGCAGAACAGGAGGAGCGGGTCGGCTCCCTGCTGGACGAACTGGGCATCCGCCATCTGATGAACCAGAAGGCGAATGTGCTGTCGGGGGGCGAACGGAGACGCCTGGAAATCAGCCGGGCCCTGGCAACGGATCCGGCCTTTATTCTGCTTGATGAACCCTTTGCCGGTGTCGATCCGCTGGCGGTGAAAGACATCAAAGAGATCATCGGGCATCTCAAACAGCGGAGCATCGGCATTCTGATCTCCGACCACAATGTGCGGGAAACCCTTGGCGCATGTGACAGTGCTTATATTCTGAGTGCCGGCGAGGTGATTGAATCCGGACCACCGGATCAGATCGCCGCCAGCGAAATCGCCCGCCGCATCTATCTCGGAGAAGAATTCAGGTTGTGATGTGCTATGGCTATTGAACTGAGACAACAACTCAAGCTGACCCAGCAGCTGGTGATGACCCCCCAGCTGCAGATGGCGATCAAGCTCCTGCAGCTGTCCCGGCTGGAGCTGATGGACACCATCCAGCAGGAACTGGAGGAGAATCCCGCCCTGGAAGAGGTCCAGGAAGAATACAGCCCCGAGGAAGGAAGCGGAGACAGCGAAGCCCCCGGTGAGGATCTGGGCGCGCGGGAGATCACCATCGATGAGCGGATCCCCGACGACGTGGACTGGAGCAACTATATGGAGGAGTACAACGTCGCCGGCAAGGTCACCTATGAGGCCGAATCCAGGGAAGCGCCCCGGTACGAGGCGTTTATTGCCAAAAAAGACTCCCTGAGCGACCACCTCCTCTGGCAGCTGCTGATGACATCGCCGACCCCCGAAGAGGAGCGGATCGGAAGCCTCATTATCGGAAATCTGGACCGGAACGGTTTTCTGGATGTTTCGGTGGACGATCTCGCCCGGGCAGGGGAGACAACACCGGAGGAAATCCGGAAGATGCTCGACCTCCTGCAGAGCTTTGAGCCGGTGGGAATCTGCGCCCGGGATCTGCAGGACAGCCTTCTGATTCAGGCCCGTCATTTCGCGGTGGATAATCCGGTGGTGGTGGAGATCATCCGCAACCATCTCAATCATCTGGAGAACAAAAACTACAAGGCCATCGCCCGGGCCCTCAAGACCGATCTGGATACCGTCATCACGGCAGTCAATGTCATCAAGGGGCTGGAACCACGGCCCGGACGCCAGTTTTCCGATGAAGAACCCCAGTACATCAACCCGGATATCCATGTCTACAAGTTCGAGGATGACTTTGTGATCGTACTCAATGACGACGGCATGCCCAAACTCCGGGTCAATACCCTCTATCAGCAGTCCCTGCCCGGTTCGGCCAAGGATTACATGCAGGAAAAGATGCGCTCCGCCGCCTGGCTGATCAAAAGCATTCAGCAGCGGCAGAAGACGATCTACCGTGTCATGGAAAGTATTCTGAAATTTCAGCGGGAATTTTTTGATAATGGCGTTGCGCATCTCAAGCCCATGATCCTCCGGGATGTAGCAGACGATATTGAAATGCACGAATCGACCATCAGCCGTGTCACGACCAACAAGTATGTCTATACCCCCCAGGGCATCTTTGAGCTGAAATACTTTTTCAACAGTTCCATCAACCGGGTGCACGGAGAAGCGGTCGCTTCGGCCAGTGTACAGGAAAAAATCAAACAGCTTGTGGAAAGTGAAGATCCGAAAAAACCTTACAGTGACGACAAACTGTCGAAACTCCTGAAGGAATCCAACATCAACATTGCCCGCAGGACCGTCGCCAAGTATCGTGAAATGCTTGGAATCTTACCCTCAAACAAACGAAAACAATTCTAGGGAGGGCTTATTTATGCAAACATCCGTTACATTTAAAAATATTGACCCTTCAGACAACCTGAAATCCTATGTGAGTGACAAACTGAACCGCTTCGACCGGTTTCTGGACAATCCGGCGGAAGCCAATGTGGTCCTCTCTGTGGAGAAACACCGCCACATCGCTGAAATCATTATCATCGGAGACCGGCTCCGGATCAAGGGCAAGGAAGAAACCAACGACATGTATTCGGCCATCGACATGGTGCTGGATAAAATGGAAAAGCAGATCAAGAAGAGCAAGCAGAAAACCCGGGAACGCCGGGGCGGCGGCGCCAAGGCCGGTGTCATGGCGGGGTTTGAGGAAATGGCCCGGCGGGACGAGGAGGACGAAGGGGCCATTATCGTCACGACCATCGACTATAAACCCATGGACGCCGAAGAGGCGCTGATGCAGCTCAATCTGGGGGATGATAATTTTATTGTATTCACCAACGCCAGAACCGAACAGATCAATGTACTGTACCGCCGGAATGACGGTCATTACGGCCTGATTCAGCCGAATTAGGCCGTCTTTCCCCGACCGGTGATCCACCTTCCAGACCAATCCTGCCGTGCTGCGGGTCGAACTTGACAGGGCGGCCCCGGCACGGCACGGGGCCGGAAATGATTTCTCTCTGATATTATGAAAATTGTTGATGTTTTGCAGAAAGATGCGATTCTGGTTGACCTGAAGTCGCACGATAAAAAAGGGGTAATTGAAGAACTGGTGCAACCGGTCGCCCAGATCGCGGGGGTCCGGTACGAAGAACTGGCCCGGGTGCTGATGGAGCGGGAACGGCTCGGCAGCACCGGTATCGGCGGGGGCATCGGGATTCCCCACGGCAAACTGAAAGGGCTCAAATCCCTGCTGCTGGGATTCGGCCTGAGCCGGGAAGGCGTCAATTTTGCCTCCATTGATGGAAAACCCACCCATATTTTTTTCCTGCTGGTGACCCCTGAAAATTCCATCGACGTC
>JBEPXL010000044.1:0-12679 GCA_041641935.1 Desulfobacteraceae bacterium
AGGACGGTTCCCCCGCCTGCTGAGGGCATGGATGGCACGACAGACCAGTTCCTTGCCGGTACCGCTTTCGCCGGTCACCAGAACCGTGACCCCGGTTGCGGCCAGCATCTGAACCGTCTGGAAGACCTTTTCCATGGCATCGCTTCTGCCGATCATGCTCTGGAACATTCCTCCGCCCCGGAGGTTTTTCAGGAGCCGCTCATTTTCCCGCAGAAGCCGGTTCCGCTCCAGTCCTTTCCGGATCAGGTGATGCAGCCGTTCCTCGTCAAAGGGCTTGCGGATGAAATCATAGGCCCCGTTCTTGATGGCCTGCACGGCCTGTTCAATGGAGCCGTAAGCCGTCATCATGATGACCGTGACCAGCGGATCAATTTTCCGGGTCCGCTCCAGAAGTTCCATGCCACTCATGTCAGGCATCCGGATATCGGTCAGCATCAGGTCGATGGGGCTGGTTTTCAGAATCTTCAGGGCATCCGCGCTGTTTTCCGCGGTCAGAACATCACAGCCGATTTCCAGGGAAATGATGCGCTGCATGCCATGGAGCAGATCGGTTTCATCATCGACAATCAGAATCCTATCCTTCTCCGACATACGCCTCCTCTCTGGTTTCCGTCTGGTTTTCCTGCAGGGATGCGGGCAGGGATATGGTAAAGGTGCTGCCTTCTCCGCAGACACTTTCCACCTGTATGCCACCACCATGATCCCGGACAATGCCGTAGCTGACGGAAAGGCCGAGCCCGGTACCCTCTCCGGTTTTCTTGGTCGTGAAAAAGGGATCGAATATAACATCAATGCTGGCCGGAGAAATACCGCAGCCGGTATCGGTCACCCGGATGAGAATCCGTTGCGCCTCCGCGTCAGAATCGATCGATACGGTAATGTCCCCCTCCCGGCCGATGGCCTGCCGGGCATTGATCAGCAGGTTCATGTAGACCTGCTTCATCCGGTCCTCGTCAATGACAGCCGGGGGAACGGTTTCGGCATAGTTCCGGTGAATGCGGATCTGCTGTTTGGCGAACTGCTGGTCCAGAATGACGAGCACCTCCTCCAGACCGTCACGGACATCAACTTCTCTTTTCTGTGCCCCGGATACCCGGGAAAAGTTGAGCAGATCATCGATAATCCGCTTGCAGTTTTCCGTATGCTTTTTGATGATTTCGACATCCGACTGAACCTGGCTCCCGTTGTCCGTGCATTTGCCGATCAGGTTGGCATAGCACTTGATCACCCCGAGGGGATTGTTGATTTCATGGGCCAGTCCGGCCACCAGCTGCCCGATGGAGGCAAGCTTTTCCGTCTGGGCCAGATGCCGGTCCATCTGTTTTTTTTCGGTGATGTCCTTCAGCACCCCTTCGAATCCGTCCGGCCGCCCCCGGTCATCATGCCGGAGGTTGGCCGTCACCAGCACATCCCGCCGCTGGCCGCACCGGTTCACCATCGATGTTTCGTAATTATGGACAAACCCGTTGATCCGGATGGCATCAATCAGCCGTTTTCCCTCCCGGGCATCCCAGAAGAGCTGCCGGATGGTTTCGATGGAAAGGGCTTCCGTCCGGTTCCGGAACCCGAAGAGCCCCAGCCCCGCCGAGTTAATATCCACCAGCCGTTCCGTGGCGTCACAGATGAAGATCGGTTCCCGGGAAGATTCGAACAGCCGCCGGAATTTGTATTCCGACGTCCTCAGTTCCTCATGGGTCCGTTTCAGATCCGCAGCCACATGTTCAAAGGCCGCCCGCAGCTGCCCGAGTTCATCACGGGACCGGGGACGCAGCGGCTCCGGACGGATATTCCGGTCGCTGATGCCCCTGAAGACCGTCAGCAGCCCCTTCAGTTCGGAAATGACGGTATGATTGAACAGGGAATAGAAAAGCAGCATCAGGAAGAACAGAAAAACCGTTCCCATGATAAATGTCATCCATGCCTGCCGCTTGATCCGGGTGAAGGCGACATCCACCGGAATGTAGATGCTGTCCACGGCGACCACATCCCCGACGATGAATTCACTCCCGTTCTCCCGGGGGCCGTAGCGCTCAACAATGGCCCGGGGCACATCGTCATGGACGCCGTGACACCGGTTGCAGTCCGCTTCGGCCGCGATGGCCCGGAACCGGGCGTAATAATTCATCCCGTCCTTGTCGACCAGGCCGGTCCATTCCTTGAGACCGGGATCGGCACTGAATCTGCCGATCATTTCGCTTTCCATGCCATCGGCCTGATTGAGGGGATTCATGGGCTGACGGGACGCCCGTTTGTAGATGAAACTGTCAAACCGGCTCCCGACCCGTTCCATGATTTCCCGGCCCACATAGGAGGTGGACATGGCCTCGATGACGACCTCATCCTCCGGAACAAGGGAAAACATCCGGGGACGCAGAATATCCTTTACATAGGTCCGGGTCGCCTCAACGGTGGCGATATAGATTTCGACCTCCTTGAACACCTCTGCGTGGACAGACTTTTTTTCATAGTTATAGACCAGAAAAGCCGCGCCCATGCAGGAGATGAACAGAATCAGGCCGGTACCCAGCCGGAACTGGGCCTTCAACGATAATTTCTTCATATGAGTTGTATCCTTACAAAGAGGCCTGCGCCTCTTTTCCTTCTGCGGATCGGTCTGAAACGGAAGGCGGGGAAAAGACAATCATCTGTGAAACCGTAAATGAACCGGGGAAGGAAAAAACAGAGAAACGGGGAAAGCGGGAGCATGTATGTCCTATGTCCCGCTTTTCTGTCACGGATTCTTCTTTCTACTGAATCGTTACCGCGGGCCGTACCCGGGTGGATCCGTCCGAGCCTTTCAGTATCCGGACACGGTCACCGGCCCCATAGAGTTCATCGGCCTCCTGTACCACGGCGATGGTCTGGCCGCTTTCCAGCCGCACGGTGATTTCCAGGGCTTCTCTCCGGGTGACGCCCTCTTCCACGGCGGTTCCGGCGAGTCCGCCGAAGATGCCGCCGAGAACCGTCGCCAGGGTACGTCCCGATCCGCTGCCGATGGTATTTCCGATGGCCGCGCCGGCCGCGCCGCCGGCGATGGTGCCGGCAGGTGTCTTGGTGCCTTCGATCAGCACCGGTTCAACGCTGGTCACAACACCGTAATAGACGGAATGGGAGGCCCGTGCCTGATCCCGTGTGTAGACCCTGCCCGAACGGCTTGATGCACAGCCGCTCACCACCAGGGCGGTCAGAAGTATCAACGGAAGAATATGTTTTGTAAATTTCATGATGCAATCTCCTCGGATGGTCATTCAAAGTCATTCCATCCGGCAACTTCCGCCGGATGGGACAGAGAAACAGAATGTGCCTGTCACCGGCGCAGAGAAAAGCGGGCATCACGCCCTTTCTCATCCCATTGATCACCGGTCAGTCCGTGACAGACCGTTTCTGCATCTCTTTGTATAAATATATAACGGAATTCCCCTGAAGACAATACCTTGCCCCAATCCCCTGTCTGGTTTCCGGTATACCACTCATGAGAAAAAATCCCGCTATTGTACTGGTCGCTGAAAAGTGATCATCCGCACAGAATAGAGTTGACAAGACAGATCGTTTTTTTCTACACCCCTTCCATATTTCCGACCACAACCTGCCATTTTTCTGCCAGACAGAGGAATTCATTCATGACCGGACCAAAACTTTTCTCCTCCCGGCGGCTGGGAACCAAAGTGATCCTCATCGTGCTGCTGCTTCTGATCGTCACCTTTGCGGCGGTTCTCCAGTACCAGAGTTTCCATCTCAAGGATACCCATTTCACCAAGGAAATCCAGCGCTCCCGTGCCCTCACGGTGTTCTGTGAGCAGATCCGGGAATTCATCAGCGGATTTCACGCCCTGGACATTTTCGATGAAAAGGCACTGCTCGGCTCTCTGGCAGTGGAAATGGGGATGGACAGAAATTATGCAAAAACCCGTCTGTACAAAACCATTCCCGTGGTGGCGGCCTGGACCGCGGCAGAGGCGGAGGCCGACAAGCTCGGATACCGGTTCCGGGTTCCCCGGACCCAGCCCCGCAATCCCAAAAACGTTCCGCGCCCCGGGGTGGAAAAGGCGGTGGTCGATTTCCTCGAAGGCAAAGGGAGCATCGAAGCCATCGAGGCCGCCGGGGGAGAAATCGTCTTTCCGCCCGACAGGAATATGGCCCGTTCCACCGGTGAAATCGGGGTCCGCCACACGGGAAGGGAAACCCTCAACCCCGCCGAGGGCGGCAGGGAAGTTCCCATCGATGCCATCCGGTTTTTCCGGGCGATCCGTCTCACCGAAGACTGCCTCTCCTGTCACGGCTCTCCCAGAGGAGAACGGGACTGGCTCGGCTTCGAAAAGGAAGGCTGGAAAGCCGGAGAAGTCCACGGGGCCTTTGAAATCATCAGTCCGCTGGCGCCTATGCGAATGGAACTGGCACAGGCCCGGCGGGATAATCTGCTCATGGCCGGCGCGCTCTTTCTGCTTGCGGCCGGTATTCTCTTTCTTCTGATGCACCGTACCCTCCAGCGTCCCATCAACCGGATTGTCGGGTTCTCCGAACAGCTGGGGAAAGGGGATTTCCGATCGGTTCTTCCGGTGGCACGGGAGGATGAAATCGGCCTGCTGGCCCGCCATCTCAATACATCGGTACACCGGCTCAAGGCGATGATCAGCCGGCTTTCCCTCACGGCGACCTCGGTGTCGGCCTCGTCCGAGGAACTCTCCGCCATTTCCTCGGAGATGGCCGGAGCGGCCGGAAAAATGAACAGCGAAGTGGAAAATGCCGTCACCGCCGCCGGAGATGTGTCGGATCATGTCTCGTCTGTGGCGACAACAGCGGACCAGACCAGTGTGACGGTGATGAACATCGCCGCCATGACCGAGGAGATGTCGGCCAGTTTTCAGTCGGTGTCGGATCTCTCCCGGAAGACATCGGAAAAGGTGGCCCGGATGGCCCGCTCCGGTGAAACCATGTCGCTCAACATCGACAATGTCGCAGCCGCCGTGGAGGAGATGACCGCCTCTCTCAACGAGGTGGCGGGAAACACGGCCAAAGCCAGCCACATTTCCCAGAACGCCGACCGGCGGGCCGAAGAGATCAATATCAAGATGGAAGCCCTCTCCAAAGCGTCCAGACAGATCGGAAAGGTCGTCGGCTTCATCAAGGATATTGCCGACCAGACCAATCTTCTGGCCCTGAATGCGGCCATCGAGGCGGCCGGGGCCGGGGAAGCCGGAAAGGGCTTTGCCGTGGTGGCCGGGGAGGTCAAGGAACTGGCCCGGCAGTCCGCCGGGGCCACCGAGGAGATCGCCGGTCAGGTGGAACACATCCAGAAGAGCATCAGTGAAGCCCTGGACGGTATCGCGGCCATCAACCACATTATCGGCCAGATTGTGGAGATTAACCGGAGCATCGCCCTGGCGGTGGATGAACAGAACAATTCGGCCACGGAAATATCACAGCGGGTGGTCAACAACGCCCGCATGGCGCGGGAGGTATCGGAACTGGCCTCCGAGGCGTCGGGTCTGGTCAACGAAATCGCCCATGCCACCGACGAAACCGCGCAGACCGCCTCGGAAGTGGCCCGGAATGTGGAGGAAATGACCGACCGGGTCCGGCAGACGGCCCGCGCCTCCGGCGGCGCGGCGGGACGGATGCAGGAAATCTTCGGGAATATCCGGAACATCGGCGACGCTGCCCGCCAGACCGCCGACGGGACCGTCGAAACCCGTGAATATGCAAAGGAACTGGCCCGGATCGCGGCGAGCCTTCTCGAACTGGTGCAGCAGTTCAGGATCGATACGCCGGAACCGGAAACACCGGCAGCAGAACCGGAGGAGGAAGAAGAGGCTACCCCCAGACCCTGACCGTCGGGAAGCGGGACGGTTCCGTGTGGGGCAGAAACCGGGCCGCGCTGAACCGGTTCATCAGATCCTGGTTGACATTCAGTTCAATGTAGGTGATCCGGTCGCGGATCCGGTCGATCTCCGTCAGACAGTCATCGGCCGTCAGGGCGACGGTGGCCCCGCCCAGGGAACTGTTGCCCAGGGGGCGATAGGCATCCAGGGGCAGGTCCGGAATCATGCCGATGGCGATGGCCGACTGCGGTTTGATGAACGAGCCGAAGGTGCCGGCGACATAGAAGGTCTTCAGGTCTTTCAGTTCCATCCCCACCGACATGACCAGCGTCTCCAGAATCGTGTACATGGCCGCCTTGGACCGGATGAGGCTGTCGAGATCGACCTCGTTCATGGTCAGATCCTCGCCGGTTGCCGATTCCGCCGCCGGCACCACCACGATATGCCGTACCCCGTCGATTTCCTTTAACCGGTTTCCGCATGTTTCCGGAACCAGTTTCCCCCGGAGGTCCAGCATTCCCGAGAGGAACAGATGGGCCGCCAGATCAATAATCCCGGACCCGCACATGCCCCGGGGCGGCAGATCGTCGATGGTGTGGTATGCAATCTCCCGGGTTTCCGGAGGGATTGTCACCGTGTCGATCACACCGGGACCGGCCATCATTCCCATGCGGGCCACACCGCTCTCCAGGGCCGGTCCGGCCGCGCCGGCGCAGGCCACCAGCCAGTCCCTGTTGCCGAGGATCACCTCTGCGTTGGTTCCCACATCCACCAGAATGGCCGTCTCTTCCCTGTCGTTCATGCCGGCATAGAGAATCCCGGCGATGAGATCCCCCCCGAAATAGCTGCCCACATTGGGAAACACCAGCACCCGGGCCTGGGGACCGGCGTCAATGCCCAGATCCGCCGCACGGAGAATGTCGGGATTGTTGACCGCCGGAATGTAGGGCTCCCGGATTGCCCAGTGGGGCGAAACCCCCAGAAAAAGATGGGTCATGGCGGTGTTCCCGGCCACGGTCATCAGATGGATGTCTCCGGTCGTCAGACCGGCTTCGGCACAGAGTTCCGCTGCCGCAGAATTGAGGCCGCCGACAATTTTCGCCTGCATCTGTTCCAGCCCGCCGGGTTCGGCGTCGGTATAGTGAATCCGGGCCAGAATGTCCGGCGCCACTTCGATCTGGGGATTGTCGAATGCCGACTCCCCCAGCACTGCCGCCGTCGCCAGATCCACCAGACGGAGTACCACCCGGGTCGTACCCAGATCAACTGCCAGCCCCGCCGCCGTCCGTTTGTCTCCGGCCGGCATGACCCCGAGAAGCTGATGATATCCCCGGTCCCGGAACAGGACACACCGGACCTGATAGTCCGCTTCCCGGAGAAGATCCGGAAGACGGCGCAGAAGAGGAAGATCGATCCGGACATGCGCCGCACCGGTTTCCCGGCGGATCGCCCGGACCAGACGGTCGGCGTCGGCGGTATTGTCCTGGAGGCTGGGGGGACGCAGGGAAATGTCGATGACCCGGTTTCCGGCAGGGGAATTCACTTCACTCATACAACGGACTCCAGCTCCGCCACAATACTGTCCATTACCGCACCGGCCGGGCCGGGAACCAGATAGTCGCTGATCTGCCCGGTCAGCGGCGTCCGCTCCGGATTGATTTCGATCACTTTGGCCCCGTTCTGTTTGGCGATGATCGGCACATAGGCGGCCGGCTGCACCATCGCGGAGGTTCCCACTACCAGCATGACATCACACTGAGTGGCCATCTGCCGGGAACGGTTCATGGCAACGGCGGGAATCGCCTCGCCGAAGAAGACCCAGTCGGGCCGGAGGACACCGCCGCAGGTACACCGGGGCGGCATGGACGCAAGGCTCACTTCGGTCGTCCGGATCTTTTCCGTGCAGTCCATGCACCGCTGCCAGGCACAGTTGCCGTGGAACTCGATCACATCCGTATTTCCCGCCATCTGGTGAAGGCCGTCCACATTCTGGGTAATCACGGCCTTCAGTTTCCCCATCTCCTCCAGCCGGGCCAGCCCCCGGTGTCCGGCATTGGGCCGGGCCCGGTCGATGACGCCCTTCAGATCCCTGATCAGGACCTCCCACACCCGGGCCGGGTCCTGCACAAAGGTATCGATATGGCCGAAGATCATGGGGTCCACTTTTTCCCAGAGCCCGCCCTGGCCCCGGAACGGCGGAATACCGCTTTCCACCGATATACCGGCCCCGGTCAGGGCCACAACAAAACGGGCCGCCTTCAGGTCATTTGCAGCCCGTCGAATCTGTTCTTCCATCCGGTCACCCTCCTTTCCGCAGACATCCGGCAGCGGATGATCACAGCGTCACCGGTCGTTATCGGCCGTATCCGTCTACTGTCACCATTCCCGCCCCCATGTCTGTCTCCAGTCTCTGTTTTGCTGCAGATCAACGCTCCTCTCCTGTCAGACCGTAAAGCTCATATCCGTTCCCACGGCGAAACACTCCAGATCACTTCCCCGGTCGGCGATGATTTTCCGGCACCGGGCGACCATTTCATCCACCGCCTCATCGCTCCGGCCCTGGTTCAGGTGGAAAAGCCCCAGCCGTTTCACCCCCGCCGCAAAGGCCAGTTCCAGGGCATCCACATAGGTGGAGTGGCCGAACGCGATCACCTTTTCATATTCTTCGGTGGTGTATTCCGCGTCATGGATCAAAAGATCCGCCCCCCGGGCAAATTCCACGTAGGTTTCATAGGAGGCCCGGCCGGGATGGTCATAGTGGAGTTCATTATCCGTGAGAAAGACAAAGGATTTTCCGTTCTCCGTGAATTTATACCCTCTGCCGGTGTTGGGGTGACTGAGGGGAACCGGTGTGATGTCGATACTGCCGATCCGGAAATGGGTGGCGCATCCGGCATCCTCGGCATAGGTGATTTCCGCCTGCCCCCTGTTGTACGGGACCGGAAAGTAGGGTACCGCCATGATCCCCGAAAGCATGGTCTCTACAAAAGAGGAAAAGGGGCATCGGTACATCCGGATCGTTGTATCCGGGGTGTAGAACGGCTTGAAAAACGGAAATCCCTGAATATGGTCGAGATGGGCATGGGTGAAAATCAGGTGATAGTCGTGCCGGTTCTCACGAAGGAGCAGATTGCCGAGTCTGCGGATGCCGGTTCCGGCATCGACGATAATGATCTCATCCTCCCGGGTGCGAATCTCCATGCAGGTGGTGTCCCCGCCATACTTGACATACGCTTTTCCCGACACCGGAACCGATCCTCTTGAGCCCCAACATCTGATGATCATAAGTAACCTTTTCGATTCGACGCCCGTTTTATGGACATGACCTCCCCAGAAATGTGTGCCAGACCCCGTCCGGGGTCCGGCGTTCCACAATTTCAACGGGAAGCCGGTTCAGCCGGCGCTCCACCGCCGACGCCTCGCTCCGCAGCAGTCCTGAAAGAACAAACCAGCGGCGCCGGAGAAAGCCCGGCATTTCCAGCAGGCGGGCCATTACATCGTAGTGGATGTTGGCCACCAACAGATCGGCGGATACTTCCGCAAACGCTCCGGCCCGTCCCTGCACCGCCAGCACCCGGTCCGCCAGACCGTTCAGGTGAATGTTCCGCTGGGTGGTGCGGACCGCCAGGCGGTTCAGATCCAGGGCCAGCACCCGGCGGCTCCCCTGCAGCGCGGCCGCAATGGCGAGCAGACCCGTTCCGGTTCCGAGATCCAGAACCGTTCCGGGGGGTGACGTGTCGAAGACGCGGGCGATCATCTCCAGACAGTCGCGGGTGGTGGGATGGGTTCCGGTTCCGAATACGACACCGGGATCGAGAAGGATCCGGCTCGTCTCCGGACCGCCTATTTCCGCCTGCCACGGCGGTACAATGGTGAACCCGCCGGCCGTAAAGGGCGCCAGACGGCCCCCCTGCCATTCTTCGTAGGACATCCGGAACTGATCCAGCAGCACCAGGTCCGGCTGGTCCGCTAGCACCCGGGCGACAGTGGTGTCCGCCGGTTCTGAAAAGAACAGAAAAGAGAAGTCATCCTCTTCCCAGTTTCCCAGAAATTCATTTCCCGCAGACGGTTCAGCGGAAAGGCGTCCCTGAAGATAATAGATGTAGAGATCCTGACAGGGGGCGGGTTCTGCGGGACTATTCATTTTTCGGCAGCTGGTCCAGATACCATTCCATGGGATCAATCAGGGTATAGCCGAGGCTGGTCAGTTTCTTTTTGACGCGTGCCAGGTTATTGGTCAGGAGGTAGGGAAAAACGGCCCGTTTCCCTTTTTCCCAGTGACGGGCCACCAGGACACTTCCGAAGGAGATGTTTTCTTCGGTGATGGCATCCACGATCTTTTTCATCTGGCCGACCTCGTCTTCCACAAGGATGCCCACCAGAAAGCCGGGTTCGCCGATGCCGAGGACATTGATGAACGCCCGGACCAGATCCCGGACCGAAATGATCCCCTTGAGCTTCCCGGCATCATCCACCACCGGAAACGCGCCCACCTTCTTTTCCTGAATCAGCAGAAGAACATCCTGAATGGTGTAGGTGGGCGGCACGGTGGTCAGTTTCGTGGTCATAATGTCAGCCGCCTTTATCCCCTTCAGCCGTTCCTGTACTTCGGCGGTCTGGCTCGGATCGAGAACACTGGAGGGCATGGCGCTCCGGATATCCCGGTCTGTTACGATTCCGATCAGGGTATTGTCCGGTTCCACCACCGGCAGATGACGGATTTTCTTCTCATCCATCATGGCTCTTGCCTCCAGAATCGGGGTATCCCGGGTAATCGTGATGACCTTCCGGGTCATGGAATTGTTGACAAACATCATTTCCTCCGAAATCCAAGTGGGTTAAATGGCAACCGGCATCTATCCGTTCAGCAGAACCTCAATATGATTTCTGACCAGTTCCGGAAGCCGTTCAAGGCAGTAACCACCCTCCAGAACCGATACAATCCGGCCCCGGGAATACTCGTCCGCCATTTTCATCAGCAGTTCCATCATCCAGGTAAAACATTCAGTCGAGAGATTGATGCCGGACATGTCATCATCCTTGTGGGCGTCAAAGCCGGTGGAGACAAGGATCACTTCCGGTGCAAAGGTAAAAAAGGAGGGAACCAGATCCCGCTCGATGGCCTCTTTGAACTCCCTGTCACCCGTTCCCGGCAGCAGGGGAGAATTCCGGGTGAAGCCTTCCCCGTCGCCCATGCCGGTTTCAAACTCGCGGCCCGTGCCGGGAAAGGCAAAGGAGGGATGTTCATGGATGGAGTAGTAAAAGACCGTGGGATCGCTTTCAAAGATATGCTGGGTTCCGTTTCCGTGGTGAACATCGAAATCGACAATGCCCACCCGCCCGACGCCCCATTCCTGCTGCAGATAGCGGGCCGCGATGGCAATGTTGTTAAAATAGCAGAAGCCCATCGCCTTGTCGAGTTCTGCATGATGACCGGGGGGACGGATCGCGCAGAAGGCGTTGTCGATTTTCCCTTCCATGACCATCTTCAGGGTATCGAGAATGCCGCCGACCGCCAGCATTGCCGTGTCATAGGTGTCGGTACACATCTGGTTGTCGGGAAAATCGAGCTCCGGCATCCCCATCAGGCTCGCCTCTTCAAAGCGCATAATATACTTGACATGATGGACCACCTCGATCCACTGCTGCTGAGCGGGTCTTGCGCTGATCAGCTTGATGCTGGGGAGGAGTCCGGCCTCTTCAATGCCTTTGTATACCGCCTTGAGCCGGTCCGGTGACTCCGGATGGCAGGGACCGGTGCAGTGGCGCAGGAACCGTTCATCGTAGAGAAAACCTGTTCTCTTCATACCTTCCTCCTCCCCCTTTATTTCATCTATGCAAACATGCTGTCGAAAATCGAGAATGCTGCCTGGACCGCCGGGCTTTCGTCGGGAATCTGAACGGTGGGTCGTCCTTCCATGTCATATTCATAGACGGAATCATCTTCCGGAATGGTTCCGATCAGTTCCATACCCTCTGCCCTGATGATCTCCATGGCAGCATCGCTGACGCCGTTTCTGGTCTGGTTGATGATCAGAAGGGTTTTGCCGGCAACGATGTTCAACTCCTTGGCCAGCTTCTGAATCCGGGCCGCCGCCTGGAGACCGCGCCGGGATGTGTCCGTGACCATCAGCAGCACATCCACCTCACGGGTGGTGAGCCGGCTGATATGCTCCATACCGGCCTCATTATCCATGACAATATAGGGATAATTGCTGGTCAGCTTTTCCAGGATACCCGTCAGAATGCTGTTGGCTGCGCAGTAGCATCCCGCGCCTTCGGGCTGGCCCATGACAATCAGGTCATAGCCTTCTTCCTCGGCAATGGATTCTTCCATGCGCATGGACATAAAAATGTCTTTGGTCATGCCGTCGGGAACCTTCCCCTTTTTCATGTCCTCCCGGGCATCGCCCAGTGTGGCGGGCACATCCAGCCCCAGTACCTCGTTCAGGTTGGCATTGGCGTCGGCATCCACCGCCAGAACCGGGGTTTTTCCTTTGTTGACCAGATACTTGACAAGCAGTCCCGCAACGGTGGTCTTGCCCGTTCCGCCTTTTCCTGCCAGTGCGATTGTAAATGCCATTGTATGTTACCTCGTATGAGAATTTATGTATTTCGTAGCTGATTTACCATAATAGGTACTGTATATCATTTTTTCCATAAGGAAGGTAGTGGAAATCAGGTTTTTTTGATTCATTTTCCATCCATAACTGCAGATCGGACCGGACCGGTGAAACGGGAAATCCGTCTATTCCTTTGCTGTTGCATCTCCGGGGCCTGCCGGTCGTCCGTTTCCTCCTGCAGCGGCCATGCCTGAAATTTCCCATTTTTCCGAAAGAAATTGCACCAAATTCCCCTTG
>JBEPXL010000045.1:0-12674 GCA_041641935.1 Desulfobacteraceae bacterium
TGGTATTGGTAGGGATTGGGCAACACCGCCGCAAGCCGTGCCGCCTGGTCTGCGGTCAGGTTTGCAGCAGGTTTGCCGAAGTAGTGCCTGCCGGCTGCTTCCACACCATAGATACCGGGACCGAACTCGATGAGATTGAGGTAGACCTCCAGAATCCGTGATTTGGGCCACAGCACTTCCAGCAGAACGGTAAAATAGGCTTCCACTCCTTTGCGCAGCCAGGAACGGGCAGGCCACAGGAAGAGATTCTTTGCCGTCTGCTGGGAAATGGTACTGGCGCCCCGGATGCGTTTTCCTTCCGCATTGTCATCCAGTGCCGCTTCAATGGCGTTCCAGTCGAACCCGTTGTGCTGAGGAAAGAGCTGGTCTTCTGCAGCGATCACCGCAAGCTGCATGGCCGGTGCAATCGCTTCGCGATCCACCCATACGTGCCGGACCTTCCGCACCGATTCAGCAGGCGGCGCAACAGCCCGGTGAACCCGCCACGCCCAGACCGGCGGATCAACCACCCGGAACATCAGCACCAGAGCGGCGGTACTGAAGAGCCAGAGGAGAATCAGATAGACTGTCCAGCGGATCATCCGTTTCCGCAGTGATTCTTCTGGCAGCAGAAGGGTTCTGAGTCGCTTCTTTTTACCTGAATCCTTTTTTGTCGTTTTTTCCTCGGCTTTTGCTGCAAAATACTTCATCTTGATCTGTTTCGTTTCTCCTTTTCCGGAATATCGAGTCAGCCTGTACACCTGCAGGGTATCATAGGCATTCGGAAAAAGATTGTCACGGTGTTCCCGGCCGGCGACCGGTGACAGTGTGATCATGGCAGTTTCATCACGGATGGAATCTGTGTGCATGCCCTCTGCTGTGACAGACCGGCTCGTCTGCCGGAACATCTGGCATTCCGTTTGCAGATTCATTCCCTATTCAGGTGCGGTGGACGCATCCCTTTTTCGGAAATTTCTTCAGGAAACAAGGACTTTACACCCATTTATCAAGGGGCCTGCCTGTTTGTCAGGAGTACGTTAAAGACAGAATTGTGGTTTTCCTGACAGGTATCATGCAAATTTGTAGTAAATTGTCATCAGCATAAAAAAGGAAAAACATGAGAGGACTTCAATCATTGATCCGTTCCATCGAAGAGATGGGCAATGAAGACACAAATATGACACCGGCCGCCGACCTCGATCTGCTGCTCTATTCGCCCTGCCCGGTAAAACTGGTGGTCAGTGCGGAAATCGACCGGATCAGCGCGGCGTACGCGGATCAGGGTGAAACGCTCTCCATCCATATTCCCATGGGCTGCACCTCCATCGATCCTTATGATCCCGTCTGCCTGGAGACGGACCCGGAAAAACTGCCCGCCATTGTCGCATCCATCGGATTCGGGGATTTCTGGAAAAAGGATTTTGTGCAGCGGTTCGTGAAACCGGGACTGTTTGAAACAATCAAGCCCCAGCAGGTTCATCCGCTCCATCAGAGAAGTGATCTGGTCGATCCCGAAGGGCATTACACCATCTACGGCGTAAACCCGTATATCTTTCTGGTGGATACACGGCGGCTGGGAGCGCTGCCGGTTCCGCGCTGCTGGGAGGATCTGTTCCATCCGGATTACCGGAATGAAATCGTCATGTGCGGGGACGGCGACGACATGGCCGACGCCGTGGTGCTGAACCTCTACAGGGAGCATGGTCAGGAAGGACTGGAAGCGCTGGTACGAAATATTTCCGGCATCATGCACTCCTCCCAGATGGCCAAGATTGCGGGATCAAAAGATCCCCAGGCCCGTGCCATTTTCATAATTCCCTATTTCTTTGCTGTCGGCACCAAACAGCCGGATCATGTCCGGATGGTCTGGCCCGAGGACGGCGCTGCGGCGAGTCCGCTCTACTGTCTGGCGAAGAAATCCGAAAAAGAACGGCTGGGGAAGCTGATGTCCTTTTTTACCGAGGGATTTGCCGCCATTGAAAGCACCTCCTGCTTCATTCCCGTCGGCGGCGGAATGCCGGCGGAACTGCCGTCTTACGCCCGGCTGAAATGGGTCGGCTGGGATTTTATCCGGGACAATGACGTCAATGCGCTGCGGGATGAACTGAATACCCGGTTCCGGACCATGTACAGGGATCTGTCATGCGCCTGATCACCGTTGCCGGTCCGCCTTCCTGCGGCAAGACCTCCCTGATCCTGAAAACCGGCGTCCATCTCAAGTCGAATGGAATCTCCTGTGCGGTGATCAAGTTCGACTGCCTCCGGAGCCGGGACGGGGAACTGTATGAAGCCGCCGGTATTCCGGTCACCGTGGCCATTTCGGGCGGACTCTGCCCCGATCATTTTTTTATCACCAACCTGGAAGAAGCCTTCGACTGGGCAAAAGACTGTGGGGCCGACTGCTGCATCATCGAAACCGCCGGGCTCTGCAACCGCTGTTCTCCCCATATCCGGGGACTGCTGGCCCTGTGCGTCATCGACAACCTGATGGGCATCGATGCGCCGGAAAAAATCGGTCCCATGCTCCGCAACGCCGATGTGGTGGCCATTACCAAAGGAGATCTGGTTTCCCAGGCGGAACGGGAGGTCTACCGTCACCGGATTCACCAGATGAACCGCCGTGCCGTCATCCGCCACGTCAACGGACTGACCGGGCAGGGCTGCATGGATCTGGCCCGGATCATGGCGGCGGCCCCGGCGGTTTCTTCCATCACCGATATGAAACTGCGGTTTTCCATGCCCGCCGCGGTCTGTTCCTACTGCCTCAGCGAAACCAGGATCGGGGCCCGGTATCAGAAAGGCAATGTCAAAAAAGCCCCCTTCGGAAGCTGCCATGCATCCTGACCCGATGTGGACCCGGTTGAAACGGATTACCGTCACTGCCGGCCGTGACAAATCCGGCATTGCCGAAAAACAGGATATTACCTTCCGTACCGGAGAAATTACCGCACTTCTCGGGCCTACGGGGTCCGGCAAGAGCCGGTTTCTCTCGGATATCGAATCCCTGGCCGACGGTGACACTCCGACGGAAAGAAGACTGCTGCTGGACGGTTCCGCTCCCGATCCGGACGAACGGTTTGAACTGCAGGGGCGGCTGGTGGCCCAGCTGACCCAGAACATGAACTTCGTTCTGGATATGGGGGCTGCAGATTTCATCCGTGCCCATGCGGAAAGCCGGGAGATTGCAGAGCCCGATGCGGTCGCGCAGCGGGTCATCGCGGCTTCCAACCGGCTCGCGGGTGAACCTTTCGATCCCGCCACTCAACTGACCGCCCTTTCGGGAGGTCAGTCCCGGGCATTGATGATTGCCGATACGGCCCTGCTGAGCGCTTCCCCGGTTCTGCTGATCGATGAAATCGAGAACGCCGGTGTCGACAAACGCGGTGCCCTGGAACTGCTGCTCAAGAGCGACAAAATCATCGTCATCGCCACCCATGATCCGGTGCTGGCGCTTTCTGCGGACCGGCGTCTTGTCTTTGAAAACGGGGCGGTAAAGCATCTCCTGTCCCGGACCGGAGAAGAAGAGCGGCTTCTGGCAGAACTCACCGCCATGGAAACCCGCCTTACAGGCATACGGACCGCACTTCGCACGGGAAAGCCGTTGACATTCCTGGATAACAGTCCCCCGTAGACTGTCCGTAGACGCCCTCCTCAGAACATCATCCAGCAGGCCGCTACGCTATTTTTCCAGCGGACATCTGTATAGATTTTTTCTGTGGAAAGTCGAAGCAGGGGAGACTGGATGAAAATTTCACCTTCCGGATGTTCCGTTTCATTCAGTATCCATTGATTTATTCCATCCCGCCATGCGGGCGGCCATGCGGATGGCTTCCTTCAGGGACTGGGGATTGGCGCGGTTCCGGCCCGCAATGTCAAAGGCCGTGCCGTGCAGGGCAATCGCATCTTGACTCAATTTACAAAGCCGAATTGTCCGGGCAGATGGACAAGGACCGGATCGAGGGAAAGGCCGAACTGCTGGTCGATTACGAAGACCGGGCAACGCTGTTCGACTGCCTGATCCTGTGCCGGTTTTTCCGGGATTTCATTCTGTGGGATGAACTGCAGATGCTGATCGAAGCGACCACGGGGCTTCGGCTGGACAAGGAAGGACTGCAGGAGGCCGCCAATAGCATCACGAACCTGACCCGTGAGTTCAACACACGGGAGGGACTGGACAGCGCCAGTGACCGGCTTCCGAAACGGTTTTTCGAAAAGAATGCCGAGGGCGCGGTTCTCTCCGGTGCGGAAATGCAGACGATGATCGATGCGTATAACCGCATCCGGCAAAGGGAAAATCCTTCAAGGGCACTGGCATGATTCACCTCTGCTGATCACCGCTGATCGAAACATTCTCCCGGGCATCCGGAAAATGCATGAAGTGCGGACAGTGTCGGAGGAAAAAAACCGACGCTTGAGATCGCCCTGTACCATGCTTTCCGGATGCCTGTCCTGTTTCCTTTCATCATGTTGACCTCGGTCCTGCCGGCAGCAATCTGATTTTCCTCCCCGGTATTTCTGTGATTTTTCCCGACAATGAAAAACGGTTGCCATTCCTGCGGAGAATGAATAAGTTAATCGCAATTATTCTACGACAGGATTATCCATGCGAATCCCGTAATACAGCCGTTGCATTGTCCAGTTCCGGCAAAGAACGAGGACGTATCGATGAGCATCCGGAAGAACTCCGCCGATAAAGGAATGGAGAAATGGTGTGAAGGGGTGGAAGTGGACACCGCCATCATACTCGACTACATTTCGGACGGTTTCTTTGTCCTTGATAAAGAAATGGTGGTAACCTGCTTTAATGGTGCTGCTGAACGGTATCTGCAGAAATCCGCCGCTGATGTGCTGGGGCAACCGCTGTTTGACGTGTTTCCGGAAGCACGGAATTCCATCTTTGAAACGAAATACCGGGAGGTCATGGAAACCCGACATCCCACCGCATTTGAAACCTGGTTTGATACGCCTCCCTACCGCAACTGGTACGAAGTCCGTGTATTTCCCTGCAGAAAAGGCATTACCGTCTGTTTTCAGGTCACTACAGAACGCAGGGAAGCGGAAGCGGCGCTGTACGAGAGCGAGGAATGGTTCCGGATTCTGTTTGAGGAGGCCCCGGATGCCATTTTCATTGAGGCCCTGGACGATCGTATACTGGACACAAACGCAGCAGCATCCCGTATGCTCGGTTACAGCCGCGAGGAATTCCGGTCCATGACAGTGGCGGACCTGCAGGCCCCGGAAGTGCGGGGTGAAGAAGGGAATATCCTGCGTAAAGAACTGGCGCAGGGGGCATTTTTCGAGGGGCTGGACATACGGAAGGATGGAACCCGAATTCCGGTGGAAGTCAACAACAGCCGCATGCATGTCCGGAATCAGGAACTGGTCCTGTCCATCGTCCGGGACATTTCGGACCGAAAGCAGGTTGAGGAAGAACTGACTCAGATATTCCGCATGTCACTGGACCTGATCAGCATTGCAGACATCAATACCGCCACCTTCAAACGGGTCAATCCCGCCTTCACTACGGTCCTGGGCTACAGCGAAGAGGAACTGCTGGGCCGTCCTTTTCTGGATTTCGTTCACCCGGACGACATAGAAGCCACGACCCGTTCTCTTGAAGAGAAATTAAAAACCGGAAGCAGTGTCTTTCATTTTCTTAATCGGTATCGTCAGAAGTCAGGCGGTTACCGATGGCTTTCCTGGGTTTCCCATCCGCTGCCGGAAAAGGGCGTGACTTACAGCATCGCGCGGGATGTCACCGAGCAGAAGCGGGCGCAAAGGGAGCTTGTCCGTCTGAATACCGAACTTGCCGAAAAAAATACCGAACTGGAACAGGTGGTGTATGTCGCTTCCCATGATTTGCGGTCTCCACTGGTCAACATAGCCGGTTACAGCAAAGAACTGGCATACGCTGTTGAAGATCTGCGCCGGGTTCTCGATCAGGTGTCTGCCGCACCGGAAGCAGAGAAGGCATTAGCGCCCATTCTGGATGAAGACATTCCCGAAGCCCTTCACTTTATCCGGACCAGCGCGTCCAAGATGGATGCACTCCTGATGGGGCTGCTGCGCCTGTCCCGTTCCGGGCGGGGCGCACTGAAGATAGAGCCCCTGGACATGAACGAACTGATCACCCGAGTGATCGATTCCACTGACTTTCAGTTCAGGGAAGGCGGCATCACCCTGAATGTATCCGACCTCCCGCCCTGCAGGGGAGATGCCGTACAGGTGAACCAGGTCTTTTCAAACCTGCTGGACAACGCGCGCAAATATCTGGACCCGCGTCGGCAGGGAATCATCCGGATTTCGGGCACGATCGAAGGAGAACGGTCTGTCTACTGCATTGAAGACAATGGGGTGGGCATTGCGCCGGGGCATCTGGACAAAATTTTTGAAATATTTCACCGGCTCGATCCCTCACGCGGCAGCGGAGAAGGACTGGGGCTGACCATTGTCCGGCGGATACTGGGACGGCTGGGGGGAGATATCCGGGTGGAATCGGAAATCGGGACAGGAAGCCGGTTCTGTGTATCGCTGCCGACAGGAGAAACGGAAAAATAATCCAGTGACAGGAGAGTCATTCATGCATCAGGACGTGGTAATCCTTCTGGCCGAGGATGATGCCGGTCATGCCAATCTGATCCGGAAGAATCTGGCGCGTGCGGGCATCGTGAACGAAATTCTGCTGTTCCGGGACGGGCAGGAAATTCTGGATTTCCTGTTTCAGCAAGGGGATGGCCTGCACCGTGAGCCGGAGTGCGCCTATGTGCTGCTGCTGGACATCCGTATGCCCAAAGTCGATGGCCTTCAGGTGCTGGAACGGGTGAAAAACGATCCGGAGCTGCGAAAGATGCCCGTGCTGATGATCACGACCACCGACGATCCACGGGAAGTGGAACGCAGCCATGCCCTTGGCTGCAACAATTATATTACCAAACCGATTGATTATGATAAATTCGTTAATGCCATTCGTCAGTTGGGGATGTTTCTGGCCGTGGTGCAGGTGCCGGTCATCAACGGGAAAACGGGTGAAGAATGAGCAGGATGCACGGAAATGCAGAGGATGCGGACAGGAACGTACCGCCGGTCAACCGCGTGCTGATCGTGGATGATGATGAAGGACTGAACCGGCTGTTACAGAGGTCGCTGCGGCGGTACGGGTACGGAGTGGAAGGCGTTTTCACCGGCGCGGATGCCATCGAACGGGTCATGGGCGATGCGGGTCTGACGCTGCTGCTGGATCTGAAACTCCCCGACATCTCCGGAACCGATATCATTCGCAAGCTGATCGAACGGCAGCGCCCGGTTCCCTTTGTCGCGATGACAGGACACGGCGATGAAAAAATCGCTGTGGAAATGATGAAACTCGGGGCCCGGGATTACCTGGTGAAGGGGACCGATCTCCTCGATCTGCTGCCCAACGTGTTCCGGCGTTTATTCCGCGAACTGGAGACCGAACGGCAGCTTGCCGCTGCCGAGCAGGCGCTCCGGGAAAGCGAAGAGAAATACCGCAACCTCGTCCAGGGGCTGCCGGATCTGATTCTGATCTATGATGCCGAGGGAACCCATATCGCCTGCCAGTCCAGCGAACCCGAGATGCTGCTTCTGCCCCCGGAGCGTTTTCTGGGGCGGACGGCCCGGGAAGTCCTGCCGCCCGATCTGGCCGACTGGCTCATGGCAGACATTGCCAGGGTGCTGGACGGAGAGATGGTACCGCCCGGGGAATATTCTCTGCCCATCGCCGGGGAGAAGCGCTATTTTGAACGCCGCCTTGTCCGCTACGGACAGGATCAGGTCATGATCATTATTCGTGATATTACGGATCAAATGCAGGCTGAAGAGCGGCTCCGGTTCCAGGCACATCTGCTGGATGCAGTGGAACAGGCGGTCGTTGTCACCGACACGGAAGGGCATGTGGTCTACTGGAATCCCTTTGCGGAGAAACTCTATGGCTGGTCAGCCGAAGAAGCGATGGGACATACAACCCTGGAACTGATGGCCGATGATCAGTCCCGGCAGCACGGGGTGGAAATTCTGGCCCGTCTGCAGTCCGGCAGACGGTGGTCAGGTGAATATGAAGCCCGGCATCGTAACGGCACAATATTTCCGATACACAGTACCTGCACCCCCATCTTTGATGAACGGGGAAACATCACGCACATTATCGGTATTTCCGAAGACATCACCGAACGGATACAGGCGGAAGCGGAAAAGGGGCGTCTGGAGCAGCAGTTTCACCAGGCCCAGAAACTGGAATCCGTCGGCAGACTGGCCGGTGGTGTTGCACATGATCTGAACAACCTCCTCTCCCCGATCCTCGGCTACGGAGAAATGCTGCTGGATGAAACCCCTGAACCGGACCCCCGCATTGAACTGCTGGAAGAGATCGTGAGTGCCGGGAGGCGTGCCCGGGATCTGGTGCGTCAGCTCCTGGCCTTCAGCCGGAAGCAGACCCTGAAGTTCAGATTCATCGACCTGAACATTCTCCTGCAAAATTTTGAAAAACTGCTCCGCCGGACCATCCGTGAGGATGTCTTCATATACCTGCGGCCGGCCCCATCCCTTCCCCCCGTCAAAGGTGACGCGGGCCAGCTGGAACAGGTGATCATGAATCTGGCGGTCAACGCCCGGGACGCCATGCCGGACGGCGGTGAACTGACCATCGAAACCGCACAGGTGGAACTGGACGAGAGCTATACCGCACAGCACGAGGGTGCCAGACCCGGACTTTATGTCATGCTTTCCGCCAGTGATACGGGGCATGGCATGGATGCGGAAACGAAGAAACATATTTTCGAACCCTTTTTCACCACAAAGGAGGTCAGCAAGGGAACCGGTCTGGGGCTGGCGACTGTCTACGGCATTGTCAAGCAGCACGGCGGAAACATCTGGGTATACAGCGAACCCGGCCATGGGGCGACCTTCAAGGTTTATCTGCCTGTAACGTCAGAATCGCCTCACGCGGAAACGGAAGAGGAAGACCGGCATACCCCGTCCGGCTTTCGCGGATCGGAGACCATTCTTCTGGTGGAGGACAATGACCAGGTACGCAATCTCACCCTTGCCATCCTGAAGCGGGAAGGGTACAAGGTGATCTCGGCGGCAAACGGACGGGAAGCGCTGGAAGAACTGGACCGCCATGAAGCACCGGTGCATCTGCTGCTGAGCGATGTGGTCATGCCCGGAATGAACGGCAGGCAACTCTTTGAACAGTTATCCGGCCGGTATCCGGATATGAGAGTCCTGTACATGTCCGGATATACGGATGATGTGATTGCCCAGCGCGGCATCATGGAGCCGGGTGTCCATTTCATTCAGAAACCCTTTTCCATCAAGGTGCTGGCTGCCAGGGTCCGGGAGGTTCTGGAGAACTGATCCTTCTTTCCTGTGACAGAGAACAGCGGATGATCCGGTATTTTACCCTTTATGGAAATGACGGTTGAAAAGTATGGGAGGCAGCGCAGATTTCTGGATCTGTATTCATTATGATAAGGAAACCGATATGATAAAGAAGGGTTCCGCCGGTAATACAGCAGACAAAAAGGGGAGCATCTCTGAAGATGAAATCGTTGATATTCTGGAGAGCATCTCCGACGCTTTCTTTGCACTTGATGATAACATGGTTGTGACCTACTTCAACCATGCGGCAGAGTCCTATCTGCAGAAAGATGCCGGTGAAGTGGTTGGAAAACCACTGTTTGATGCGTTTCCCGAAGCACGTGGCTCCATCTTCGAAACCCGATACAGCGAAGCCCTTAGAACCAGACGGCCCACCACATTCGAAACCTATTTTGATGTTCCACCGTACAGGAACTGGTATGAAGTTCGTGTCTATCCCCGAAAAAACGGTATCTCCGTCTATTTTATAGTGACCACCGAGCGAAAGCGGACGGAAGAGGCCCTGCGGGAGAGCGAGGAAAAATATCGCAGGATTTTTGAAAATTCCGTGGTTGGTTTTTTCCAGAGTACACCGGAGGGTCGGTTTCTCAGTGTAAATTCCGCCTTCGCCGGAATGCTCGGTTATGCATCTCCGGAAGAACTGGTTTCATGCATTTCGGATATTGCCACCCAGTATTATGTGAACCCGGATGATCGTCTGCGGTATCAGCAGATTCTGCAGGAACAGGGGTATGTGGAGAATTTCGAGTTCCGGGTACGGCGTAAAGACAACACCGCCATCTGGGTTTCCAACAGCACCCGGGCCTATTTTGATCCTCACAGAAAGGCGGTACGGTATGAAGGTATCGTGATTGATATTTCTGATCGCAAGCAGGCCGAGGAAGCGCTGCGCGGGAGTGAAGAGAAATACCGGCAACTCTTTGAGAATGCCCCCATCGGAATCTTCCGTACAGATGTGCAGGGAAAAGCTTTGATGGTCAACTCCACCATGGCCCGGATTCTGGATCTCGACTCAGCCCGGGAGGCGGTGGTGTACTACACGGATGTGGAGCGGCAGCTTTATATCGATGCCGGCAGGAGAGAAGAATTCCTGTGTCTGCTGCAGAAAAACGGCTTTGTGGAGGACTTCGAGTATGAAGCGCAAACCTGCAGCGGCCGGAACATCTGGCTGAGTATGAATGCCCGCTTGAGCATTGACGGACAAAAAGGGCGGCAGGTGATCGAGGGGTTTTCGATGGATATTACGGATCGTAAACGGGCCGAAAAGGAAAAGGAGCAACTGGAACAGCAGGTCCGCCAGGCCCAGAAACTGGAGTCCGTAGGCCGTCTGGCCGGTGGCGTTGCCCATGATCTGAACAACCTTCTCTCCCCGATTCTCGGCTATGGTGAAATGCTGCTGGAGGAGACCTCCCGGCTTGACCCGCGCAGTGAACCCCTGGAAGAGATTGTAAATGCAGGGAAACGGGCCCGTGATCTGGTGCGGCAGCTTCTGGCGTTCAGCCGCAAACAGACCCTCGCGTTCAGGAGCGTTGATCTGCACAGTCTCCTGGAAAACTTTGAAAAGCTGCTGCGCCGCACCATCCGCGAGGATGTCGCCATGCATATGAACCTGGCCCCGTCCCTTCCTCCCGTCAGCGGTGATCTCGGGCAACTGGAGCAGGTCGTGATGAATCTTGTCGTCAATGCCCAGGATGCCATGCCCCACGGCGGTGTGCTGACCATTGCAACCGACCGTGTCGAACTGGATGAAACCGTTGGCGCGCATCATGAAGACGTGACGCCCGGCGCGTATGTGATGCTGACCGTCAGTGACACAGGGAGCGGCATGGATGCAGAGACACAGGAACACCTGTTCGAGCCGTTTTTCACCACAAAGGAAATAGACCGGGGAACGGGTCTGGGACTGGCCACCGTCTACGGCATTATCAAACAGCACGGCGGCCACATACAGGTCAACAGTGAACCCGGCCGGGGAACGGCATTTCTGGTGTATCTTCCGGTTTCTGCGGAAACCGCTGCTGACGGAGAGAGCGCATTGGAAAACGTATCCGTATCCCGTGGTTCGGAGACCATTCTGCTCGTGGAAGACAATGAACAGGTAAGAAATCTGACCCATGTTATCCTGAAGCGCGAGGGGTACAGTGTTCTTGCCGCCGAAAACGGACAGGCGGCGCTCGCGGTTCTGGACCGTCATGAGGGACCGGTCCATCTGCTGCTGAGCGATGTGGTGATGCCGCAGATGAACGGAAAACAGCTTTACGAAACGGTATCGGAAGCATATCCGGATATGAAGGTGCTGTACATGTCCGGCTACACGGATGATGTCATCACCTTCCGCGGCATCGCAGACGCGGAGGCTCATTTCATCCAGAAACCGTTTTCGGTGAAGGCGCTGGCGGCGAAAGTGCGGGAGGTGCTGGAGGTATGAGAGGAGTAGAGGCAGGATGAAAGATTCTCCCTGCCCCTGAGCTTATCCCTACTGATTCATCAACTCCGCCCCCAGATGCGCCACTATCCGCTGATACTTTTTATTCTTCGGTTCCAGATCCAGTGCATTCTGAAAATCACTCAGCGCCCGGCGCACCTCATCCCGGTTGTACCACGCCAGCCCCCGTTTGTAATACGTCTTGTGATCCTTCGGATTCGCCTTCAGCGCCATCGTGTACTGTTCAATGTTCTTCCAGTCCCCGTCTCCCCGTGATCGCAGTAATTCCTGGTACACCGCCCGCATGTTTTCCATCCCCTCCGCAAGCCGTGCCAGTTCATGGCTCTGGGCCTGGCCGCTTTCGAATGTCGGTTTCATCCAGGCGTTCATCATCTCAAACTGCGCCTTCAATACCTTCAGAAACGAACCCGGAATCCGGCTCACCACCTCAACTTTCGATGGAACCGCCGGCGTCTCCGGCTTTCCATTCCCCGCAAACCGCTCCGCCAGTTCGCTCAGCCGGGACATTGTCTCCTCCGACAACTCGATCCGGCTCCGGCCCCCGTCTTCCAGCGTATCCCGGATCGCCGACAGGCCGTCATAAAAGGCCGACAACTGGGCCACCACCTGGCTCAGCGGATCACGTCCGTCCATTCCCCGGAACAACAGGTTCTTCCGGAACGTCTTTTTGATTTCCTCCCACCGGGCCGCCTCGGTTTCCTTCATCCATCCCGTCAGTTCCTTGAATTTGAGCAGATTCGCCTCGGCCCCTGTGGCCAGGGTCTGTGCTTCCTGTTCATAGTGGGACAGAATCAGCGTCCGGAGTTCCTCCTCGTTCATCACCGGAACCACCTTTTCCGCCATCCGGTTCATG
>JBEPXL010000046.1:0-8798 GCA_041641935.1 Desulfobacteraceae bacterium
CCGGATTCCTCACATTTCCAATTTCACCGACTTTGCCCCGCTTGAAAGCGTGGACGGACTGGATATCTATTTTCTGGAAAAGGTGCAGGATCTTTCCGGTTTCGCGGCGGTGATCCTCCCCGGCTCCAAAAACACCCGGTGGGATCTGGACTGGCTTCACCGGACCGGATGGACGGATCGGGTCAGGCGCTATGCGGATCAGGGCGGTCATGTTCTCGGTATCTGCGGTGGTTATCAAATGGCGGGAAGCCATGTTCATGATCCGGAAGGTCTGGAAGGAAAGCCCGGCAGTACCGAGGGACTTGCACTTTTGCCGGTGGAGACGGTGCTGCAGGCCCCGAAAACAACGACCCGGTCCCGGTTTGTCTGGGAAGGGATCGAAGGAACCGGGTATGAAATACATATGGGCCAGACCCGTCGAACCGGCGGGCAGGCGATGATGAGGGTCACAGCCAGAAACCAGAAAAACTGCGATGATACGGACGGATGTACCACGGCAAAGGGGCAGATCATGGGAACCTACATGCATGGGCTGTTCGACACGCCGGGAATTCTCCGTCGCTGGCTGAACGGCATTGGCTTAGGTGAACTGAGCATCTCCGATATTCACGGGCTGGTTGCACGGGACCGTGAATATGACCGGCTGGCGGAACATTTTGAACAGCATATCCGGACGGAGAAACTGATGGAATGGTTTGAAAGCAGGAAGTAAGGCAATCCTGCGGCAGATGAAATCTAAACGGGACATATACGCCGCTCTGATTCGTTGCGGTATTGTTTCTTTCCTCATCATCTGCGTGATGTGGGCACGCGGCCCTTTTTCCGAAGCCGCTTCAAAACCCCTCTATCGTGTTCTGGTGCTGCAGTCCTATCACCGGGGGTATGAGTGGACCGATAACATCATGGAAGGGATCGATGACACCCTGGGGGACGCCGGAATGGCAATCGAGATTTATGTGGAGTACCTCGACTGCAATCGCCATGATGCCCGGACCGTGTTTCCCAGTCTCTCCGCCCTATTCCGCAGCAAGTATTCGACCCTCCGACCGGATATGATCATCACCTGCGACAATGACGCCCTGCAGTTTCTGCAGAATTACAGACAGACCCTTTTCCCGGATGTTCCTGTGGTGTTCTGCGGCATTAACCGGTTTACGGATACCATCCTCCGGGGACAGAAAAAGATTACCGGCGTTGCGGAGGATTTCGATGTAAAAGAGACGCTGGAACTGATCCAGCGGCTACAGCCGAATATCCGCCATATTGCCGTGGTGTCGGACAACACGACGACCGGCAGGATCAACCGTGAGCGGTTTCTTGAAGCTGCGCCTCATTTTTCGGAGACATTTGAATTTCTCCATCTTGCCGAACAGACAGCAGAAGAGTTAAAAGACGCACTCCGGCATCTTCCCGTTGACACGGCCATACTTCACCTTTCTTTCTACAGAGACCGGGAAGGAAAAACCTTTACACTGCAGGAGAGCAACCGGCTGATTGCCGAAAGCGCCGAATTTCCCGTCTATTCCCTGTGGGATTTTGTAATCAATGATGGTGTCGTCGGCGGCATTGTCACCAGCGGCTGGCATCAGGGGCATGAAGCAGCCCGGATGGCGGTCCGGATTCTGAACGGAGAGGCACCGGAGCGTATTCCGGTACTGACCGAAAGTCCCAACATTCCCCTGTTCGATTATATTGGGCTGCAGCGCTTTTCCATTCCGGTATCCCGTCTGCCGGCGGGAAGTATCATCAGGAACAGACCTGTCGGTTTTTATGAACAGTATGGAAAATGGATCTGGGCGGCGCTGTTTTTTGTTGCAGGTCAGACGCTGGTGCTGATTCTTCTTTTTGCCAATATCACCCGGCGGCGGCGGATTGAACGGGTTCTTCAGCGGAGCAATATTGAACTGGAAAACCGGGTGACAGAGCGGACGGCCGATCTCCAGGGGGCGAACGCACAGCTGCAGACCGAAATCGATGAGCGGCGTCGGGCGGAAGACGCGCTGAGAGACAGTGAAAAGCGATACCGCCTTCTCTTTGAATCGATTACCGATGCCGTCATGCTCCACCGGATGAATCCGGATGAATCCGGATGGAACCCCGGGGGATTTCATCGAAGTCAATTTCGCTGCCCTGGAGCGTCTGGGCTACAGCCGTGAAGAATTCATGTCACTGTCGCCCTATACGCTGGATGATCCGGAGGTGAGTGCAGCGGTGATTCCCCGGGTGATGGAAGAGCTGACACAAAAGGGAACTGCCCTGTTTGAAACCGTTCATGTTGCCAGAGACGGAACCCGCATTCCGGTGGAAAACCATACCCGGCGTTTTGTGTTGAGTGGATGGGAAATGCTGCTTACGATTTCACGCGATATCCGGCAGAGGAAAATGGATGAAGCCCGGCTGCACCGGGTGAACCGGGCGCTCAAGGTACTCAGCGCCTGCGGCAGGGCTGTGGTGGAGAGTACGGAGGAAGCGGAACTGCTGGACCGGATCTGTCTGCATCTTGTGGAGATCGGGGGATACTCCCTTGCCTGGATTGGTGAAATCGGAACAGAGCCGGAGAAACCCGTTCGTCCGGTTATCGGGAAGGGCCGGAAAGGAGAATACCTGAAGAAGATAGACGTTTCCTGGGGAGATGACGAAAAGGGGCAGGGGCCGACGGGAACCGCCATTCGGACCGGCAGACCGGTGGTCTGCAAAGATATGTCGACCGATCCCGCCTTTGCGCCCTGGCGTGAAGAAGCCATCGCCAGCGGCTTTCATTCCAGTATCTCGATTCCGCTGTTGACCGGTGGAAATGTACTTGCCTGTCTGTGTATCTATTCGGATGAAAGTAACTCATTTGATCGGGAAGAGGTGGGACTGTTGACGGAACTGGGAGACAATCTCGCCTACGGGATTGTTTCCATCCGGAACCGGATTCAGCGGAGAAAAGCGGAAACCGAACTCCAGGAGAGTGAAGAACGCTATCGGGTTGCTGTAGAATATTCCCATGATGGATTCGTTTTTGCGGAGGATGAGAGGGTACTTTTCTGTAACAGACGGTTTCTCGAAATTTTCGGTTATGAAGATGCAGATGAGGTCATTGGAAAACCGATTACCATGATGATTCATCCGGACGACAGTGAATGGGTTCTCGACATTTACCGCCGGTGGGAACGGGGGGAAATTGTTCCCAGAAGATATGAAATCAAAGGATTGCGGAAAGACGGTACAACGGTGGACATCGAGGTGACCTCCGCCCAGACGCGCTATCAGCAGCGGGACGTCAATGTCGCCTTTCTCCGGGATGTGACTGAACGGAAACAGATGGAGGCGGAACTGTTCCAGGCCAGAAAACTGGAATCCATTGGCGTGCTGGCTGGCGGCATCGCTCATGATTTCAATAACCTTCTGACTGTGATTCTGGGGAACCTGACCCTGCTTCAGGATGAAATAGACGCCGATGGAGATGGGGGCGCATCCGGATTTCTCAGAGAGATGGAACGTGCCGCGGGTCGCGCCGGAGAACTGGCCCGGCAGTTGATCACGTTTTCCAGTGGCGGCGCGCCGGTGAAAAGGACGGGTTCCATTCAAGATATCCTGCGGAATACGGCGGAGAGCGTTTTTGCCGGTTCCCCTGTCCAGTGTGAAGTGTTTGCAGGGCCGGATGTATGGGATACAGCGTTTGATGAGCGGCAGGTACAGCAGGCTCTGGAAAATATTCTCATGAATGCCCTTGAAGCCATGCCGGAAGGAGGGCGTGTTACACTGCGGGTCGAAAATATCTGGATATACCGTGCGGATATGGATGGCCGGTTTCCCCTGGAAGAGGGACAGTATATCAAAATTTCTGTTCAGGACCGGGGCGCCGGCATTCCGGATGAAAATCTTTCCCGCATTTTTGATCCCTACTTCTCCACCAAGCAGCGGGGCACGCAGAAAGGTATGGGAATGGGACTCGCCACGGCCTTTTCCATCATTAAAAAGCATGACGGCCATATCACTGTGACCTCCCGTGCCGGAGAAGGAAGCACGTTTGTCATTTATCTGCCGGTCACGGATAAAACGGTTCCGGTGCTGGATCAGCCGGTAACGTCTGACAGAACCAGCCGGGGAAAGAAAATTCTTGTCATGGATGATGAGGAAATGGTGCGGCATCTACTCTCAAAAATGCTGCAGCGGCTGGGATATGAGGTCGTACTGACGGCCGAAGGAAATGAAGCGGTCGCAGCGTACCGGAATGCCATGCAGTCGGATGCGCCGGTCGATCTTGCCATACTGGACCTGACCATCCAGGGCGGCATGGGCGGCAAAGAGACGATCCGGAAACTGCTGGAGATCGATCCGCAAGTCCGGGCCGTGATTTCCAGCGGCTATTCCAATGATCCGGTCATGGCCGACTACCGGAGCTATGGTTTCAGCGGGGTGATGGTCAAGCCGTACCGGAAAGTCGAACTGCAGGAAATACTGCGGAATATGCTGAATGGATCATAAAAGGGAGACGGATCGATGAGGGTACCGAATCGTTCGGAAATTGCACCGGGGCGGGAAGTGATGATCGTCCTGAAAAAAGACCAGAGATCAGGAAAACTGACACGGGGGATTGTCAGGGACATTCTGACCAGATCCGCCACACATCCCCACGGCATCAAAGTCCGGCTGGAGAGCGGGGATGTGGGACGGGTGAAGGAGATACTGGGGTAAACGGCATCCTGTCCGGAATCTGCTTTCCGTCTAATCCGGTTTCCAGTAGATGGATTTCTCTACCGCCTGCAGCAGACGTCGCATATCGACCGGAAACACATTGCCTATATTGCCGATCCGGAACGTTTCTGCCGATGTCACTTTTCCCGGATAAATGACAAAGCACTGTTCTTTGAGTGCTGCATAAAACCGTTCGAAACGGTAGGCGGATGCAGCAGGACTGTAAAACGCGGTGATGATCGGGGACTGATGGTGATCCGGCAGAAGGGTTTCAAATCCCAGTTCCCGCATTCCTGACACCAGAATCCGGTGATTTTTCTGATACCGTTCATGGCGGTGTTTCACCCCTCCTTCTGATTCCAGTTCTTTCAGGGCCTGGGCAAAGGCCCGCACGGTGTGTGTCGGAGACGTAAACCGCCATTTCCCCTTTTTTTCTTCCATGACACGCCACTGATCATAGGCGTCCATGCTCAGGGAACGGGCATTTCCTTCCGTCCGGGCCAGTTCCGCCTTTCGGGCGATGATAAAGCCGAAACCCGGCACGCCCTGAATACATTTGTTGGCACTGCTCACCAGGTAGTCGGCACCGATTTCTTCCATCTCCATGGGAATACCGCCGAAGCTGCTCATGGCGTCTACAATGAAAATCCGGCGGAATGATTTCACGATTTTTCCGATTTCGGCCACGGGATTGCACATGCCGGTGGTGGTTTCACAGTGGACGACGGCTACATGGGTAATGGAAGGATCATCTGCCAGCATCTGTTCCAGAAGCACCGGGTCCGGCGGGCCGGTTTCTCCGCTGTCCTGCACCAGTTGGGGAATCCCCACGCGCCGGGCGATGAGGGCGATCCGGTCGCCGTACGCGCCGTTTGCAAGAACCAGCAGTTTGCCATTCCGCGGAACAGCGGTCTGCAGGACAGATTCCACACAATAGGTTCCGCTCCCCTGCATCAGCACGGCGGTGTAAGCGGACGGATCACTTGAGGCCAGTTTCACCAGTTGTTCACGGATTTCCTGGACAATACGATTGTAGTCATCGTCCCAGGTGCACCAGTCCTGCAGCATGGCAGCTTTTACGCTTTGTGTGGTACTCAGGGGGCCGGGGGTCAGCAGCAGATAGGGATTTTCAGGTAAGTTCGTCATTCGGGTCTGTCCTGATTGATAGGTCGCAGGTGGTTCCGGTTGCGGGCGACGGTGTTCAGGCTCTCTTCCAGAGTGGAAAGGGCCTGGTCCAGTTCCCGCTGCCGGATGGTCAGCGGCGGGGTCAGTGTCAGAAAATCACCGCCGGAGACCTTGAAGCTCAATCCGCGGAAAAGGGATTCATACATCACCGCTTCGGCTGGCGTTCCTAGTGAATCATCCGGATGCGAAACCAGTTCCGCACCGAACATCAGTCCCATTCCCCGCACATCACGGATCAGCGGATTTTTCTTTGCCGTCTCCCGCAGCCGGTTCATGGCAGCATTTCCCATCTGCCGGGACTGTTCCAGCAGTTGATGGTCTTCAATATACTCGATGGCCGCCAGTCCCGCCGCGCAGGCGACAGGATTTTTTTCATGGGTATAGTGCCCCAGGGCGGTATGACCGGCGATGTTGAGTTCCTCGCGGGCAATGATGCCGGCCAGCGGAAAAACCCCGCCGCCCAGCCCCTTGCCGATGGTGAGGATATCCGGAACCACATCGAAATGATCACAGGCGAACATTGTTCCGGTGCGTCCCAGACAGACGGCGGTCTCGTCAAAAATCAGCAGAGCGCCGTGGCGGTCGCAGGCGTTTCGCACCGCCTGCCAGTATCCCGGCGGCGGAATACTGATCCGGGTGCAGCGCACCGGTTCGGCGATCACCGCCGCCACATCGCCTTCCTTTTCCAGCACATACTCGATATACCGGGCGCACTTGAGGCCGCAGGTATCGCAGTTCCCTTCTGGATCCCAGAGGCATTTTGCGGGCTCCGGCGGCGGTACATGTTCGGTTCCGGTCAGAAGGGGACCGATGCCTTCCCGGAACAGCCGTTCACCGCCCACGGAAATGGCATCCAGCGAAGCACCATGAAAGGCATCCCACATGGATATGGTCTTGAACCGGCCGGTCGCGACCCGCGCCAGTTTCAGGGCCATGCCGACGGCAGATGTTCCGCCGGGAGCGAACAGCACCCGGTTCAGATCACCGGGGGCCAGTTCCGTGAGCTTCTGCGCCAGACGGATGGCCGGAATATTGGTGTACCGCCGGGGACAGAAGGGAAGGGATTCCATCTGTTCCTGTACCGCCGCCAGCACCGCCGGGTTGGCATAGCCGACCTGATGGACGCTGTTGCCGTGAAAATCGAGAAATTTCCTGCCCCGCAGATCTTCGATATGGCTCCCGTGGCAGCCGGTCAGCAGATTCAGGCAGGGGGTGGACAGGGACTGGTGCAGAAAAACTTCCGCATCCGCCTTCAGCCACTGCCGGGTTTCCCGGTCGATCTGCTGTTCCGCCCATGCCCGGCGCAGCGGACTGATGTTGATATCGCCTTCGGAGCGATCCGGTGTTCTGGACATACGCTGTTCAACCATTCAGCACTTTGGGCAGGGGGTTTTCTCCCCGTGCCAGTCGTTCATGGATCGCATCGATCAGGGGGGGGCAGTCGCCGATCTCTTCAGCCACATAGTGGGCGCCGGTTTCCCGGAACCGGGCTTCGATCTCCGTCAGCCGTTTTTGAAGTTCCGCCGGTTCCAGGGCGTCTGCTTCCGTTCTGGAAAGTCCCAGTTCATTGCCGGACCGGGTCAGACCGATGGTCCAAATGCCTGCATTCCGCCCTTCCTGAATATCGGCGACTGTATCGCCGATTTTTACCATCGCCGCCATCGGGTACGTCCCCAGCAGCATGGCGTTCCGGTAGCACATCCAGGGAAAGGGACGTCCGGCGGGCACATCCGAGGAACAGACCACCGCGTCCGGTGCATATCCCTTTTTCCGGGCTTCGGGAACCAGAATATCCATCATGGGACGGGTGTATCCGGTGGAGGAACCGATTCTGATTCCCTGCTCCCGGAACCAGTCCACCGTTTCGAGCAGTCCCGGAATCGGGTCTGCGTGATCGGCGATGGCGGCGACCATCATCGGTTCCGTATCAGCATACATCCGCTCGACATCCGACTCGTCCGGTTCCCGATGGTGGACTTCCCGCCAGCGGGCCGCGACCGATGGCAGCCGGGTCATGGACCGGATATGATCCTTTTTCATCAGGCCCATGAACTGCCGGGCTTCATCCACCCGGACCGGAACATCATATTTCCGGAATACCTCGACAAAGACCGCCACAGGCCCCAGGCAACCATAATCGACGGCTGTACCGGCCCAGTCCAGCACCACCGCCTGAACCGGACCGGTGTAGGGTACATTATAAATAAAATGTTTCATTACTGTTTTCCTCGTTATTCTGTGTCAGAATGCTCTGTTTCCACTATTTTCATTCACATGCCTCAACGACTGGCCCATGCTTCGGAACGGGCCCGGATCTTCCGGGTCAGGAATTCATAGAGGATGCGCACCCCGATGTTGGTCAGCACGATCAGCACCGACATGGCACAGGCCGGGGCAATATCCCCCGCATCATCCATGTTGGCGATGGCGACCGAGGCCAGGGGCGTCTCCGCGGAATAGAGAAAGATCACTGCCGAGACGGTGGCCATGGAATTGACAAAAAAGTACATGCCTGTTTCCAGAATGGCCGGCAGGCAGACCGGAACCGTCACCCGGAAAAATGTTTTGTAAAAGGGGACGGCCATCGATTCGGATATGGTTTCAAACTCCCGGTCCAGCTGTTTCAGCGCCGTGGTGGCTGTGAGAAAGCTGACCGTGTAGAAGTGGACGATGTTCGAAAGGACCAGAATCCCCATTGTACCATAGAGAAAACCGAGGGGATTGGGGATGGTCAGGCCGAAAACGGTCCAGCCGGGGGCGTTGAAAAAGAAGATGTAGGAGAGGCCGATGACAAGACCGGGCAGGGCCAGGGGAAGCACCGACAGAAAATAGGCGCTCTGGCGCAGGGTCTGCATTCCTCTTGCTTTTTCGATAAGATAGGCGCTGGCGAAGGTAAGGCAGGTTCCCAGAACAGCCGAATAGAAGCTCAT
>JBEPXL010000046.1:8808-12590 GCA_041641935.1 Desulfobacteraceae bacterium
GGACGCTGTTGAAAAACGCATCGTATCCGCCGCCGCCCATGCGCCGGAAATTGTAGTGGCTCAGGCCCAGGGAAAGATCGTAGGGCCAGACCTTGACCAGTGAAGCAAAGACAGCGGTTCCGAAAAAGGCCAGAATCAGAAACGCAACCAGGCTGCAGAAGCCCAGGAATATCCGGTCCCGGCGGCGGTCCCGTGCCGGGATCAATGGGACCGATCCGGCCGCGATCTGCGAATACTGTTTCCGCTGGACAATCCGGTCGGCGATAAAGGCCAGTACCGTCGGAATCAGCAGTACCACGCTGACGACCGCGCCCATGACGAAGTTCTGCTGGCCGATGACCTGTTTGTAGATATCGGTGGCGAGGATGTTGTAGTTGCCGCCGACCACCTTGGGTGCGCCGAAGTCGGTAAAGGAGAGGATAAAGCAGACAAAGACGGCGCTCAGCAGGCCGTACTTGATTCCCGGCAGGGTCACGGTCCGGAATATCCGGATTCCGGATGCACCCAGGGATTCTGCGGCTTCATAGAGGCGGGCGTCGGTCATCCGCAGGGCGATGGACAGGATCAGCACGGCCTGGGGAAACGTGAAAAGAACCTCAGCAATGATGATCCCCACCGGCCCGTAGAGATGAATGTCCCAGCCGGGCAGGGTTCCGAAAAAGCCGCGGGTGATCAGCCCCTGCCGTCCGAAGAGGTAGACCAGGACGATGCCGTTCAGAAGCGTCGGCGCGAAGAGGGGCATCATGGCGACGGCACGGAAGAACCGCTTTCCGGGCATATCGGTCCGGGTGAGGGCGTAGGCAAAGAGGAAACCCAGTGTCACCGAAATGATCATGGTGACCGATGCGACAAAGAGACTGTTTTCCAGGGAAACCGAGAGAGACGGAGTCTGAAAATAGTAGATAAAGTTGGCGAACCCGACGAAATTTTCCGCCGGGCCCAGCATGCTTCTGGACAGAAGCTGGAACAGCGGGAGCACGACAACGGTCAGCATCCAGACGCAGACCAGCAGGATCAGTACCCGCATGAGCCACATACCGGTGTCGATGCGATCCATCAGTCCCGGTCGACGTACGACGGCGGGGGTTACGGCAGCCTGGGGCATTCCTTTACTTCCTGAATAGTGAACCGGGATACATCAGCGGACAGAAGATGTGTGTCACAGGGCGGGCAGAACGTTCTGCGTGTTGCGGTATGACAATCTGCTTTCTCCGGATGCTGTTCAGTTCGGGTAGACATGGAGGCGGTCCGTGGGCAGGTGAATCGGGATCTCCGCCTGTTCCCGGATATTGAGCCGTCGGATCTTTTCCGCAGAAATATCCGATTCGATGGTCGTTTCCTGCCCGGCCCCGATGGGCAGATGAAAGGCCACCCGGAAGACCGGGCCCCGGTATTCCATCCCCAGAACCCGTGCCTGAAGCGTGTTGGGGGTATCGCCGTTGCCCTGGTGGACCATGACATCTTCCGGACGGATGGCGATGGCGGCCTTCCGGCCTTTTTCCAGCCGGTGGCCGTTCTGTTCCTGCACCTGAAGCCGGTGATCGCCGACCTGGAAAATACCGTTTTCATGATGAAGCGCATCCCGGATAAAATTCATGGCCCCGATGAAGGACGCCACAAAGGGTGTTGCCGGGCGGTCATAGATTTCATGGGGCGTGCCGTTCTGCACCAGACGCCCCTGGTCCATCACCAGAATCCGGTCGGCCATGGTCAGGGCTTCCTCCTGGTCATGGGTCACCATGATGGTGGTCACATTCAGGCGCTGCTGAAGCCGCCGGATTTCGCCCCGGAGCATCAGGCGCACTTTTGCGTCCAGGGCGGACAGTGGTTCATCCAGCAGCAGAATGTCCGGTGAAAGGGCCATGGCCCGTGCAAGGGCCACCCGCTGCTGCTGGCCGCCGGAGAGCTGGGCCGGATATTTTTCCCCCATCTCCGGAAGTCCCACCAGTTCCAGCAGTTCGGCGGCCCGCTTCCGGATCTCATCCCGGCTCATGTTCCGGCTTCGCAGGCCGTAGGCGATATTCTGGCGGGCGTTCAGGTTCGGAAACAGGGCATAGGACTGGAAGACGATCCCGACATTGCGCCGGGAAACCGGCAGGTCGGTGACATCCCGGTCCTGAAAAAAGACCGTGCCGCTGTTCTGCCGTTCCAGTCCTGCGATGAGCCGCAGCAGGGTGGTTTTGCCGCAGCCGCTCGGGCCCAGTACCGTAATGAATTCTGCCTTCCGGGCATCGAAGCTGACATCCGCCAGCGCCGTAAACCGGCCAAAGGTTTTGGTCAGCTTCTCCACCCGGAGATCAAAAGCGCGGGACATTATTCCGTCTCACTTTTGGCGTCAAACCGCTTTTTCCATTCTTCCAGGATCTGTGCCCGGTTCTTTGCGGCCCACTGGAGATCGTTTTCAATCATCTGGGCTTCCGGGTCAGCCGGAAATCCTTCGGGGACGGGCGTACCGGTATTATAGGCCGTCACCGGATAGATTTTGGCATATTCCTTCATTACCGGTTCACTGATGGCCCAGTCCAGAAAGGTTCTGGCGGCCTCTTTGATCTTCGGTTTTTTGATCAACGCGTTGGCCTCCACATCCCAGCCGGAGCCTTCTTCGGGGAAGACTGTAATGACCGGTTCACCTTTCTGTTTCTGAATGAAACCGCGGTAGCCGAAGGAGATGCCGATGGCCGTTTCCCCTACCCCGGCCAGTTTGCAGGGTTTGGAGCCGGAATGGGTGTACCGGGAGATGTTTTCATGGAGTTTTTCCAGATACTCCCAGCCTTTTTCTTCCCCCATCATCTGGAGAATGGCGGAAATGGTCAGAAAGCCGGTTCCGGAGGAGGCCGGATTGGGCATGATAATCTGGTTTTTATAGACGGGTCTGGTCAGGTCTTCAAAGGATTGCGGAATCGGCAGTTCCAGTGCTTCGGCTTCGATGGTGTTGACGCAGAAACCGGTCATCCAGACCTTGATGCCCACCCAGTGCGGCGGGTCACGCGGGTCGCGCAGTTTGGGCCGCACTTTTTCCAGCCCTTCGGGGGCGTAGGGTTCCAGCATATCGTTCTGGTCCGCGACCAGAAGACTGGTGGCGGCGGTTCCCCAGATCAGGTCGGCCCGGGGATTGTCTTTTTCCGCCAGCAGTCTGGCCGTGATGATACCGGTGGAGTCGCGGACGATCTGCACATCAATATCCGGATGTTCTTTTTTGAACAGATCCAGATACCGGGGAATTTCATCATCTTCCAGGGCGGTATAGACCAGAATTTCTTCGGCCGCAGCACCGGCACAGAAGAAAAACAGCACACCCAGGAAGACCAGGGTTGTCATTCTGAATATTGTCTTTTCCATCTTCTCCTCACTTTCCGCTGAACGTTTCGTACAGGCTGTCTGGGAAAACAGCGGTTTGATCAGCGGAAACATATAAACGAGGAGTGTTAAAGATGGATTACAATTGTGTTAGAAGATGGTTAGAAGAGAAAATAAGAGGGCGGGGCGAACCGCATCATCCGGTTTTCCGGCGAGAGGTTCAGGAAGGAAGGGGGGCTATAAGGGTGTGTGTCCCATCTTTCCCTCGAAACTGCCGTCACATTTGACATACGGAATACGCCAATGATATACATCAATCAAAATGTATATTCAGGGAGAATCATCATGCAAGTTTCGAAATGGGGAAACAGTTTGGCAATTCGCCTGCCGGCGTCAGTGGTGGAGATGTTAGCGTTAAAGGAAGGCGATGATATTGAAGTAGTGGTCGCGGATGAACGTGTTTTTCAGATCAGAAAAAACAGGAT
>JBEPXL010000047.1:0-4894 GCA_041641935.1 Desulfobacteraceae bacterium
GATGTGGGCACGACCATTTATGATGTAAAGGAAGACGGCGGAACACCGGAACTGACGGAATGGACCGAATGGGAACAGGAAATCGGCCAGGACTGGAATGGAATGCGCAGCAGTGAAGTACGGGCTGTTTTCGATGATCTCGGGGAACTCCGTCTGCAGGAAGAGACAAAGCAGAATATTTACAAGCTGAGTTACTATGTGGCACTTTCCGCCGACCGGGATGCACTTCTCCGGGAGGTCCATGAACGGCTGAACAAAGAGGAACTCCGGGCAGGTGTCATCTGGAGTGTGGACGAGGAAAACAATACTGGACTTCTGGATATTCTTCCCGAACGGGCCAACAAGGTCAATGCCATCCATTTTCTGATGGAAAAGAAAGGAATCCCCGCCGACCGGGTACTCTTCGCAGGGGACAGCGGCAACGACCTGCACCCGCTGACCAGTGATCTTCAGGCAGTGCTGGTCGGCAATGCGATGGAGGAGATCCGGGAAGAGGCCCTCCGGAAATCGAAGGCAAACGGCAGGGAACATCTGCTCTATCTGGCGAAAGGAGACTTTTTCGGAATGAACGGCAACTATTCCGCCGGCGTCATCGAAGGACTGGTCCATTACTTCCCCGAGACACAGGAGCGGATCGGCAAGGCGATGGTCACGCTCTGACACTTCCGGACGTTACCGCTCTGGTTGTCCTTGTGATTCCGAAAGGTTATCCGGAGAAACGTTGCCGTTTTCTACAGGCTATACCGTCTGAAAATACACCATTTGCCGTATACACTTTTTTCTCATATTGCAGTAGGAATGCAGCAGTATACGACAGGCATGGTGCATGGACCCAGCGTCGAGATGAATGGGGTGCCATGATGATGTGTTCATGCAGCCGCAGATATGGAACCTTGAACCGACTGATAAAGGAGGTACAGCATGAAACGGATTGCCGGACGACTGAACCATACCGCATACACGATCCTCATTCTGCTGATCACAGTGATCATGATGACCGGCGGAAGCCAGGTGTTCGCTCAGGGGCGGCCCCTGACGGACGGCATGATCATGGAAGTGATTGAAGATGAAATTGAAAACGATCCGGGTGTTTCCTTAAATGATGTCGATATCGAGGTCAACAATGGCGTCGTAACCATGACCGGCTCCGTACGGAGCGCCCTGGCAGCGGAGAGAGCCGCACGGGTAGCGGAAACCGTCCGTGGGGTACGGATGGTCGAAAACAGGATCACCGTCGAACCCTATGTTCTCCGGTCCGATGAGCAGATACAGAACGATATCAAACAGGCCCTGCTGAAAGACCCGGCAACAGAGTCGTTTGAGGTCAATGTAACAGTCAGTGACAATGTCGCGACACTGGGAGGAACCGTCCAGTCCTGGCAGGAAAAGATGCTGGCGGAAAAGATCGCCAAAAGCGTCAAAGGCATCAAAAACGTAGAGAACAACATCGATGTCAATTATGTGGAAGAACGGGCGGATACGGAAATCCAGCAGAGCATTGAAAGCGCCCTGGAACGGGATGTGCTGGTGGATGACGCCCTGATCGAGGTGCAGGTCAACGACGGAAGGGTGAAGCTGACCGGAACTGTCGGAAGCGCTTCGGAAAAGACCCAGGCCATCAGTGATGCATGGGTATCGGGTGTCACCGCCGTGGACGCCGCCGGGCTTGAAGTGGAAAAATGGGCACGGGACAGAACCTTCCGCGAAGGCAAGTATGCCAAACGTTCGGAAGAGGAAATCCGGGAAGCCGTTGAAACGGCCCTGGCCGCCAATCCCCGTGTCTTTTCCTTCAATGTAAGGCCGGTCGTGAATGACGATGTCGTGATCCTTCGCGGCGAAGTGAACAATCTGAAAGCCAAACGTGCGGCCGCCGATGAAGCCCGCGAGGTGATCGGTGTCAACAGGGTCAAAAACCGGCTGAAGGTGAAGAATGTCACCCGGATGAGCGGGGAAAAGCTCGAAGCGGATATCCGGGACGCCCTGGCCCGTGATCCGTATGTGGACCAGTATGAAATCATCGTGGAGGTCAGCAACAGCATCGCCAATCTCTATGGTACGGTGGATTCCTATTTCGAAAAGGCCCAGGCCGATGATATCGCCTCCCGTGTGATCGGTGTGGTCGAGGTGGACAACAATCTCACCGTCAGCAATACCATGGAACCCTTTACCTATGATCCCTACGTGGATGACTGGTATGTGTACGACTATGACTGGTATGATTACCAGCCCTACTACACCATGAAAAATGACGTGGAGATACTGGAAGATATCAATTCCGAGATGTTCTGGAGTCCCTTTGTGGATGCGGATGAAGTCAATGTATCCGTGGAAGATGGTGTTGCGACCCTGACGGGAGAGATTGACTCGTGGATGGAATACAGTTCCGCGACGGAAAATGCCTATGAAGGCGGCGCAACATGGGTCAACAACAATCTGGAATTGTCGGAATATGACTGAGGGCTTGATGCTGAAACGGGAAAGAAGAAAGGACAGCAGAATCTGATCGCATAATCGCCGGCCCCAACGTCCCCGTAATGATATGCTGAAAGCGTATGGTTACGGGGACGCTTTTTTTATGATGCGGTAAAGCACCGGTACAGGATCGTCTACATTGTCATCCGGGATGCCAGCTTTCCGTTGTATCGGATATTTCTGGATTTTCCGTTGAGTTCGTACAGGTTTTTCTGGAATGTATGGGTTCCGAAAGGATGCACCTTCCGGAGGGCATCGGTGTGAATGACGATATGTCTGACCTTTTTGCCATGATCCTTCAAGGCATGGATCAGCTCAAATGCGGATGAGCCATCAAAATCACCTGACAGTTTGACATGCAGATCTCCGCTGCTCCGTTCCAGAGCGATCTGAAAATTTGAAGCCATACACAAACTCCTTTCTTCTGCATCGGCTGGCCCGGAAAAAACCGCGAACCACCTGCAGACCTTCTTCAGACCTACAGAAAAATCTGCCACTGTGCGACATCTGTCAACGGCATTTCCCCATACGCCTACCTTCCTCCGGCATTGTGACAGCGTATTTCTCTTTCGGTCTCCAGTTGTGCGCCGGGAGAGTGGCAACTCTCCCGGTAAAGCAAACGTCCGGTATTGATCAAGTGCAGATCAGTGCCAGTACCCCGGCAGTTGCCATGTACTTGGCGGATTCTGCCGGTAACCGGCATTTCTGGGATGAACATGTTCGCTGCTGTCAGAGGAGCGGGTTGAAACCGCACTTTCCAGCATTTTTACCTTTTTCTTCAACTCTGTAATTTCTTCCAGAAGTTCTTCTCTGCTTTTATACTCTCCTTTTGCCATCATAATCATTCCTCCCCTCATGGATATAAGTCATTAGGCAATTGTCCACATTTTTATCAGAGTCACTTAAGTTATACAATCGGGGTATCCCTGATTCTGACCTTCGTAAACTATGACAATTCACTTTTTATCAACTGTTCACTCTGTCCGCGCAGATGATCGCACTACGGTCACTTCCACCATCGCGGAAAAGCCGCACGTCCCCCTGCCGGTGATGGTTCCGGTTGCTGGAGGGATCATCAGATTATGAAGCAGGAACGATAAAAAAAGCATTCCCTTCTCGGGAAAGAGGAGAAAGGAATCATCCGGGGATGAAAGGTACGGGACCGGTCTGTCTGCCGGAGAACGGCTTAGCGGGAAGAAATAATGGATTGCACCAGGGCCGTAATTTCATCCATGGTCGAATCTCTTTTGGAGATAAAATAGTCCCCGCCGACGGCTTCGGCGGCTTCCCGGTATTCCAGCTGATCATAATTGCTGTGAATCACAACCGTGATCCCGGGATATGCTGTCTTCAGCCGCTGGGTCAGCTTCAAGCCATTTTCGCCGGGCAGCTGAATATCCATAATCACCAGATCCGGTGCGGAATCATCAATCTGATGAAAGGCCGTCTCTCCGTCTTTCGCGCCGTCTACAGCCATATCCGGGAAATGAGACGTCAGAATATCGATGATCGCTTCCCGCAGATTCTGGTTGTCTTCGACCACCAGCGCCTGCAACGGTCTCTTTTCTTTCTCCATTGTTGTATCAACCTGAAGGGGGGGCATTTCGCAACGTTTTCCTTCCCTGTTTTATCTCTGAACCGGATACTCCGGATCTGCAGGAGCAACCAGGATATCTGATCTTGATTTTGCTATAGATAACGCACCCTTTAGAAGCTGTCCATACTGACAATCCTGTATATATTTCCGGAATCCTGTATATCTTCACGGCAGCCGGTATTTCCGTCCGCAAATCCCCTGCTGTCCTTATCCCGCTAATGTCAATCTCTTCTGCATATAGAGGATTCACGGTATTCCTTATACGGGCCACCTGGTGTAATCCGATGATATAGACATCCGGAAAAAGTCTGTCACGCAGCATCTTCGATCCTGTCTGCCTGCGGGACAAGCCTTTTCTGTATGCCTGAAGCGGGAGTTACACATCCATATTCAGAAACATTTTTCCGCAGGCCGGCTGTTCTGTTTTTACGGCCATAAGCCGGAAACCGAATGAGAAAGGGAATGCGCCCATGAGAAAAGATCTGACATTTGATCTGGATGGCAGCACGATCCGTTTTACACCGGATGGAAAGATATCGATTATTGACGGCATCAAGGCCCTGAGTAATTCCGAGGAACCGGAAGTTCTGTGGGACCGGCTGAAGGGAAGCAATCCGGATATTGTAGAGTACTGCGAGGAGTTCACGTTTCACAAAGGTCGCAATGTACCGGTGACCGACAGTGAGGGATGGGACAAAATCCAGCTGCTGCTTTTTGAGGAAATGATCGCGTAAAGCAGCCGAATCCCGCACGTCCGGTTCTGAATATAAAGGTTTTTCCCTATTGTACATTTCGCCGGTGATGTTCATTTTTGAGAGACAGAAT
>JBEPXL010000047.1:4904-12582 GCA_041641935.1 Desulfobacteraceae bacterium
GTCGCTCGACTTTGTACTGGGTGAATTCGACGCCATTGCCCGTGTCCGGGCTGACGACCTGTCCGCCCTTGGGCATCTGGCTGCCAAAATACGACAGTGTCCGGGAATCCAAGACAGCATCACCTGTCCGGTGGTTACCTGGACCGATTAGGAGAGAACTCATGAAACTTTTGATCGCCTATTTTTCTACGGAGCCGCATATCCAGGAACTGGTTCGCGCACTGATCCGGGGCGCCAATACCGTCCATGAAATCGATGTCATTGTGCGCAAAATCGTCAGCTTTCAGGAAAAGGATGACTATGATACCGCGCCCGATGACATGGACATGCTGGAAAATATTGAACTGGCCTCCGCATGCCGGCTGGATGATATGCGCAATGCCGACGGCATCCTGTTCATTACACCCGCCACACCGGACAGCCTTGTGGAGCAGACCAAGCGTCTGATCGACTCCGCAGCGGACCTGTGGGTCAATGGTCTTCTGGAAGGCAAGCTGGCAGGGTTTATCACGGCCGCTCCGTATGGACGGGGCGATCAGAATATCATCATGCTCAGTTCGATGGTGATTCTCTATTATATTAAAAAGGTATTTCTGGTCAGCGTCCCCTACTCCGGCCCCATTATCCTGCGTACCGGCAGCCTGGAAACGGATGCGTTCCGCTTTATGAGTGCAGACAGCGACGATGAAGACATTTCCATCGGGGGTCGTCTGGATCTCGGCCAGATACTGGGGCGGCAGGTGGCGGATCTGACCAGAAAAATCCGAATGTAACCAACTGAAGAAACACAGGGAGGTGTGAATCCATGAAAATTGCTGTAATCATTGCGGACATGTTCGAAGATGTGGAATATACACAGCCGGCCGAGGCCTTCAAGGCGGAAGGACACGAACTGGTCCATATCGGACTGGAGGCCGGTCAGACGGTCAAGGGGAAAAAAAAGGAAACCCCGGTGAAAATCGACAAAGCCGTCAAGGATGTCGCACCGGATGACTTTGACGCCCTGCTGATTCCCGGCGGTTTTTCGCCTGACAATTTACGGGGGGATGAAAAGGCCGTCGCATTTGTGCGCGCCTTCATGGAAAAGAGCAAGCCTGTCTTTTCCATCTGTCACGGACCCCAGATTCTGATCACCGCCGATGTCCTCAAAGGCCGGAAGGTGACCGGATGGAAATCCATTGTACAGGATATCAAAAACGCCGGGGCCGAATTTGTCGATGAAGAACTGGTTGTGGACCGGAATCTTGTCTCCAGCCGTAACCCTGACGATCTGCCGGCCTTTATCAACGGTGCCATGTCCAAGCTGAAAGACAGCCGGGAAAAGTCATACTAGAAAGCAGACATCCGATCATCATGGTCAGAATCAATTCCTGCTGATCAATGTAAAAGGACAGTTTGAAAGGGACGGTTGCAGAATGAAGATCGGAATTATCGGAAGCGGGTTTGTCGGTTCTACCGCCGCCTTTGCGATTCTCATGCAGGGAATCGGACGGGAAATCATACTGGTGGACAAAAACCGGAAGCGAAGTGCGGCAGAAGCGGATGATCTCTATCATGCGGTTCCCTTTGCCTATCCCCTGATGGTCCGGGAAGGAGACTATCCGGACCTTTCCGGTTGCCGGGTGATCATCATAAGTGCGGGCGTTTCCCAGAAACCCGGCGAAAGCCGGATTGATCTGCTCAAGCGAAATGCCGCGGTATTCCGGGATATAATCCCCAGCATTCTGAAGAATGCGCCGGAAGCGGTGCTGATTGTCGCCACCAATCCGGTGGATATTATGACCCATCTGACGGTACGGTTTGCCACTGAAGGCGGCTTTCCCGCCCACCGGATATTCGGTTCGGGCACGACACTCGATACCGCCCGCTTTCGTACGCTGCTGGGGCAGCATCTGGGAATCGACGCGCCCCATGTCCATGCCTATGTGATCGGCGAACACGGAGATACCGAGGTGCTGCCCTGGTCGCTGGTGAAGATCGGCAGTGTCACCCTGAAGGAGTTCTGCGACCGGAACGGGGTCTGTCTGGATGAACGGATGAAGCAGGAAATCGATGACCGGGTCCGGAATGCCGCATACCGCATCATCGAAGGAAAAGGCGCAACCTATTACGGTATCGGCAGCGCGCTTGCCAAGCTGACGGATGTGGTACTGCATGACCAGCGGGCGATTCTGAGTGTCTGCACGCCCATCGATGAGGTGGCGGGCGTTTCCGATGTCACCCTTTCGCTGCCCCATCTGGTGGGCGGGGACGGAGTGCTGACCCGTTTTCCGCTGACCCTGCAGCGGGAGGAAGAAGCGGCCCTGCACCGCAGTGCCGCAACCCTCCGGCAGTATCTGGATGGTCTGGAAACGGTATGAATGAAAAAAGCGGGGGCAGAGAGGTTTGACGGTTGACGTACCGGTATTTCAGTTCTAGTGTTATGATAATACGAATATAACGGAAAGGAGGATGAATATGGAAGAGAAAAAAGAATGTCCCGAATGTGAAGGAACCGGAAAAATGAGTGCCCAGAACTGTTCGAAGTGTGGCGGATCAGGGGATATTATCATTCATTCCCACAAACATCGTCATGGCGATGTCGAACATGATCATCCCCATTCCCACGAACACGGTCACGACCCCAACGAACCGATCCCTCATGAGCATACCCACAAATAGAGAAAACCATTTCAAAAATGGCGGTATGCGGCATGCATAAGCGGCGGTACGAGCCGGTCACCAGAATTTGATGATGGATTGTGGGAATCCTTCCGGCAGGAATTCATTCTGCCCCGGATTTTATCACAACCATCATCAAACTTCAGATGCCGTCCTCTTTTTCTGTCGGAAGCCTGCCCGGTACGCACTCCGTTCCCGGGAGATCCGGTTCCGATCCTTTGGAAATCAACGTGTTATTCCTCCTCAATCCAGACTGGTCAGCCCTTCCCGCAGTGCAAACTTTGTCAGTTCCGCCACACTGCCGAGCTTCAGTTTTTTCATGATATTCTGCCGGTGGGTTTCAACGGTCTTGATACTGACGTTGAGGCTGCCCGCTATATCCTTCGAAGAGTGGCCTTCAGCGATCAGTTGCAGTACCTCCCGCTCCCGCGGCGTCAGTCCTTCGATGCCGGATGCTTCTGACTGTTCTGAAATAAAGGAACTGACCGTTCCGGCAATGGCGGGGCTCAGATAGGTCTGGCCGTTCATGACGGTCCGGATCGCCACGGCCATCTCCTCAAAGGCACAGTCCTTCAGCAGATATCCGGATACCCCGGATTTGAGCATTCCGAGGACAAACCGCCGGTCCGACATCATGGAAAGGGCAATGACTTTCACGCCTTCCACTTCGCTCATGATCTGCCGGGTGGCCTCCATTCCATTCAGCTCCGGCATGTTCACGTCCATGATCACCACGTCCGGTTTCAGTTTGTTTGCCAGTTTTACAGCTTTCCGTCCATTTTCAACTTCAGCAATCACTTCAATATCCGGTTCACCCTGGAGCAGCGACCGGAGCCCTTCCCGCATGATGCGATGATCGTCAGCAAGTAGAATGCGGATGGTCATGCAATGTCACTCCTTCCCTTCTCCCGATGCAGCGGCATTACCAGTATGGCAACCGTACCCTCATCGGGCCGGGAGTTCAACTGAAGATAGCCGCCGAGATTTCTGAGCCGTTCCCGAATACTGAAAAGGCCAAACCCTGCATTCCGATTCACATCCGATTCTGTTTCGGTAACGTTAAATCCGACGCCGTCATCCTGAATGATGATCCGTATGTGGTTGTCTTTGCGAAACAGTATGAAAATTCTGCTGGCATCGGCGTGTTTGACAATATTGAGGACCAGTTCCCGCACGGCCCGGAACAGCAGCACACTGACATCGTCGGTAAGTCTGGTATCGTTTTGGTCACACTCGAAGACAATATGAATCCTGTAGCGCTCCTGAAACTGTTCCGCCAGCCACTCAATGGCGGCTTCCAGCCCCAGTTTGTGCAGAACCGGCGGACTCAGTTCAAAGGAAAGGGAACGGGTATCCTGTATGGTTTCATCCATCAGTTCCCGGATACTGTCCAGGAGTGCGGTGGTATCCGGTGTGTCGAGTTTTGTCCGCAACTGGGCCAGCTTGATTTTGCTGAGCGCGAGAGACTGCCCGATCCGGTCGTGAAGTTCCGTGGCGATATACTGCCGCTCCCGCTCTTCGGTCAGCACCAGCTGAGAAGAAAGAGAACGGAGCTGGTCCTGATACTGGAGCAGTTTTTCCTCCGCCTTCTTCTGTTCGGTGATATCAATGACGACTTCCAGAATGGCAATCATTTCATTTTTGTCATTGAAAATGGGGTACGCGGAAAAGATGGCCGGGAATTGATCACCGGATTTCCGCAGCAGGTTCAGCTCAGAGGTGGAACCGCTTCTCTTCTGGCGGAGACGCTCCACGATCACCGGAAATCTTGCGATGCATTCCGGTGACTGAAGCCGGGAAATCGGCTGATCCAGAACCTCTTTCCGGCTGTACCCGAATATTTTTTCCGCACCGGGATTGAACTCGACAATCCGGTCGCCGGATTCCAGCAGCCGGATCATGACAAAGCCGACATTCTCCGCCGCTTCCAGTGTCGCGCGAAGCAGTTCTTCGGTATTCCGCCGGTCTGTGACCTCCTGCTGCAGCCGTTCATTGATCGCCGTTAAAGTGGCGGTCCGCTTCTGCACCCGCTCCTCCAGACGCCGGACCAGCATACGAATATCGTCCCGTCCCAGATCTTCAATGGACAGATCCTCCATTTTCAGATCTTTTTCCATTTCCTGTCGCAGCTTGTCCTGATCGTCCGTCATCTTCAGATCACTTTCTGTATGGCTTACCCCTATTTCGTAAAAATCGAAGCTCCCTTTCCTACTTTCCCCGATGTACTTATTTTCACAGGTTTTTTATATTACTACTCAACAGATGCCCGGATATAAACGTTCCAGTGATAAAGAAGTCTTTCAATTATCCAAGGTTTACATGTATCAGCATCCACAGGATGGAACAAGGAGAATCCATGAAATCATCAGAAGAGTATATAACAGTCTGTGCCTCCTGTACAAGAATCCGCTCAGCCGGCGGTGTATGGTTTCACAATACCGATATGTTGAAAAGATTCTCGCACAACCGGATATCCCACAGTATTTGCAGGGAATGCGCAGAACGTCTCTATCCGGAACTGTATGAGCATACTGCTGAACACCTGTAACGCTGTCTTCCATGATGAATTTTTTTTATTGAATTGAATATACAGTCTTTCCTGTATTTCCCTTTCCGGCAGACTGCTATATAAAAATCGGAACCTACCGTCCCACCCTATGCAGAGAGGATCATCATCGTGAATTATCAAGCCCTTAGTGAACATACGGATCATTTGTCCGAGGAAGCCAGGAGTGTAAACCGGGCCATCATCTCCCTCATGGAACAGTTATATGCCATCAACTGGTATAATACACATATTGAATCGTGTACCAATGATGAACTGAGCCATATTCTCGACTATAACCGAAGGTCGGCCAAGGCCCATGTTGCCAAACTGATTGAATGGCTCCGGCGGCATGACGGGGACTTTGACAGGGAGTTGAAGTCCTATCTTTTCTCTGACAGAACACTTCCGTTTTTTTCTGATATTCCGGAATCCGATTCCCAGTCCGGACCTGTACTGCATACGGTGGAAAAACCGTAAGGCGGTTCCCTGCGAAATACAGGGTTTCGGGTATTCCCCTGCATTTATATTTCCGGTACTGTTGATTTCAACAATCACGTTTATCAACAGTTTTATCCAACATCCATAAAAAGGAGGTTTACTGAATGGCCCAGTCAGGCGAAACGTACAAATGCGATATCTGTGGACAGGTGGTTGATGTAAAAGAAGGCGGAGAAGGCGAACTGGTTTGCTGTGGACAGCCTATGGTAAAACAGTAACCACAATCATCTGGTCATGAATCCCGGGCAAGGGGGGCTTCTTTCGAGAGGCTCCCTTTTTTTGTTTCCGGCGGGAAGGCGGCTGGATAAAAATTGGCGATCTTTGGAAAAAGCCCCCATTTTCTCCTTTATGATCAGTGTTCCCGATGTCTGGACTTCCCCGATTCCCCCCTGCTTCTGAAAAAAAATTAATAGCACTGTTAAAATCTTTCCCTGTTGTGTACCACAAAGATCATACCATGCTCTCTGTCACCCCCCGCCATATTTCATCATTTAATTATTGTAAAATAAAATATTTATAGCCATGCTATTCACCAGACAATCCCCCCGCCTTCAATTTCGCCTACGATGCCCGATGTCCTGACGGATCTTCATGGCCCATCGGCCGCTGTGCCAAAATTTTATTTACGGTGAGACAAAATATGAAGAAAAAGGGTTGACAATACCCTTCAATCCGGTGCATTTTGTGCTGGAAATAAAAAAAACAGCGCTATACATTTTTGTTCCGCCCTCAACACAGATAAAACATTTTTGTTCTGTTCATCCCGGTTATCTCTTTTCCCTTCTGTATTTATTCCTTTTCAGATCAATGCGTTGTACCTTTATCCATTTTGTGGCACGATGGTTGCATTTGTACTTTGACAGTCTTTTCAACAATGCACCGCATCTATACATGACGAGCCGGCGCCAGCCCGGTGAACCCATTCATGAACAATAGAAAAAGAGGAGAAAATGGATACAGTTAAAATCAATCACAAAAGCAAAAACCTTGAACTCGTCTCCAAACTCATGAACAGCGTAGCGACAAAATATGACTGTTCTGTCAAATATCACGATGAAAGCGGTACCATCCAGTTTACCGGAGACGAAAGCTACAAGCCCTACATTGCCCAGGAGACCATGGGCATCTTCTCCAGAAAGAGATAACGCCGCGTCTGCCGATTTCCGTTCCCGTTCTACCACCTGCTGCTATTCCCTGCGCTCCGTCGGAATTCTCCTCTGCCGGGTCAGTTCCTTTTGGCCCGGCATTTATATGCGGAACCCCTCCCTGTCCGCCATGTTCCGGTTCAAAATACAAAAATTTTGTAATTCACCCTACAAATTTTGATGAACGTGTATATATTTGGCCAGACCGAAAAAACAGCATCCGTTTTTCTACAAAAAATGCTGCTTTATTTTTTAATTATTGATTTCAATGGCTTAATATGAGATAATGGCATGGATCAGGCGGGATTGGGGGAAAATTGCATACCATTTTACAGTTTTATGAAGAGGTATCTACCTATTTTTGCCTATGGCACATCCTTTGCTTTTATTTTATATTAAGAACCAGCAACTCATGAAGCCAAATGATGAAAGGAGATCATATGAGCGTTATCAACATCAACAAAAAAAGGAATAATCTGGAACTGGTTTCCAAGCTGATGGACAGCGTTTGTGTGAAGTATGACTGCAGTGTCCGCTACAACGATGAAAACGGTACAGTCGATTTCATCGGTGATGAAACCTACAAGTCATACATCATTGAAGAAACCATGAACATCTTCTCCAAGAACCGAAAATGATGAACCTGTTATCTGAATTGACAAGCCTGAAGCATACCCCGGAAAGAGCGCCGACAGAAAACGGGCGAGGGGTTTTTTAACCAGCATGGTATGTTTCAGGCTTTATTCCCGCGGCTGATCATACTATCCGCGTTCGCATGATGCCGCAGTCTTCATCCGCTATCCCATCTTCAGTATCACCTTCCCGA
>JBEPXL010000048.1:0-12554 GCA_041641935.1 Desulfobacteraceae bacterium
CCGGCAAACACCGGGCGGCGGGAGCCGTGTCGGTCATCTACCTGGCCCTGACGGCCGCCTGGTTTCAGCCCTGGCAAAACGACCCGCTGCCCTTTCTGTACGCCGGCGTCGGCCCCGTGGTCCTGGCCGGTCTCGCCTTCTGGGTCTATGCCGGGTTTAAACACCGGTGAGAACATCCCTTTGATAAACTACATAAAATATATTTTGCCCACTGCATTGAAAAGATTTGACAAACTATATGGAATTCTATAATCTGAATCGTACTACAATTCTGCCGTTCCAATGACTGCCTTCCTGCTTTGAGTACCGATAGAGTGCGCTGCGAACTGCTGCCTTTACTGTTCCCTGACAAGCAAACGCTCTCCGGGAGACGTGTCCCCTCTCCCACCGGAGAGCTGTACCATGACAGAGAGCTTATTCATCGAAATGAAAAGGAGGTAAGTATCATGACAGCAAGGTCTTATACCCGGACGTATTCCGAAGCACCGATCGTCTATGTGAACTGCAGTTCACAGGACCAGAACCCGGCCCGTATGCTCAACAGCAGCGCCGGCGGCATGTGTATTTCCACAAAAAAACCCCTTCGGGCCGGTTCTGCGATCTTTATCAAGCTCGTCAATTTCGTAGCCGATCCCTACTGGCCGGATGCCTGTGACAGTTATGTGGCGGAAGTGCGGTGGTGCAGGGAGGAACAGAAGGAAGATTCGCCGATCGGTTATCAGGTCGGGGTCCGGTTCGTGCGGTTTTCCTGCGAACACTGCGGAACGCCCCTCAACCACCGGGCGGCGAATTCGCCCCGGGAATGCAGCGAAATCTGCCCGGAATGCATGGAACTGCTCAGTTCCGTTTCCGATACCAGACTCCGAGCACAGTTTGAAAACTACCTGATGGGGAATATCCTGTGATGAAAACCGGCATTCGGCAGTAAAAAAGCGGAGAAGGCATCCTGTTCGATCGATACCGTCTCCGCCCGAATGTCCGTGTTTCCGGTCCGGTTATTTTTTCATCGCCTTGGGCGGACTGACCACCGCTTCCCCGTCGAGAACAACGGTTCCGTCCTGATTGGTGCAGGTCGTCCGCGCCCGGATACGGTTCTTCTCGGCCATCACCTCCACCACCTCGACTCGGGCCGTAATGGTATCCCCGATCCGCACCGGTGCCATAAATTTCAGTTCCTGCTTCAGATAGATCGTACCGGGACCGGGCAGCTGCATCCCGAAAATGGCCGATATAAAACCGGCCGACAGCATCCCGTGGGCGATCCTTGTCTTGAAAAAGGTTTTGGCGGCATAGGTTTCATTGATATGGGCCGGATTCAGGTCGCCGGTCACCCCGGCGAACTGGTAAATATCCGACTCTGACACCGTCTTGGTAAATTCCGCAGCATCCCCTGTACTCAGTTCTTCAATGGTTCTGCCGATCTGCGACATGAAACGTCTCCTTTCCGGTGGTTAGAACCACATCCGGTGGCTCCAGAGATCCTTCTCCAGATTGTCCTTGTCTTCCTGCAGCTTCAGGTACATGGACGCATTCTGTATCGCAATTCCGCCCTGATCGGCAAGGGCTTCCACCAGAATCACCATGTCTTCCGGAAAATCCCGTTCCTGGTCGCTGCAGAGCCGCATCACCCCGATGACCCGGCTCCCGACCTTCATGGGGACGACCAGCATGGAAACGATGCCTTCCTTCTTCATCGCCTCCGGGTACTGAATCTGCGGGTCCGTCTGGGCGTTTTTGATGATGGTGGTCTGCCCCTTCATCGCCTGGCTTACGCTCCTGTCCCTTGATATCGGCCCTTTGTCGAGGAATTCCTCGCTCAGGCCGTAGCTTGCCACCAGATCGAGGTTCTGGGTGTCATCGTTGATCAGACGGATATTGACGCCTTTCATGCCGAAGGTTTCCGCGATATCGGCGGACAGGATGTGGAGAATCTTCCGGACATCGAGGCTGGAATTGATGCTGTCGGCCATGTCATGGAAGAGGGTCGCGTTTTTCCGGATCCGCTCCACCAGACGGGCGTTCTGGATGGCGATGCCGCCCTGGTCGGCCAGTGCCCGGAGAAACTCGATTTCATCATCGGAAAATTTCCTGACCGTGCCGGTATAAAGGGCAAGGACGCCGATGACCTTGTTGTCCACCATCACAGGAACCACCAGAATGGAGGCGATGCCTTCGGCCTGTTTCGCCTCGCGGTTGTAGATACGGCTGTCGGTGGCGATATCCGTAAAGGCCATGTACCCTTCACTCATCATTTCATCGACCATCGCACGGCCCCGGTACGGGTCGGCGTGGAGGTAGTTTGCCGAAAGACCTTTCTGGCTTACCGGCACAAACAGCTCCTGATTTTCATCTTTCATGAAGAGGCTGGCCGCCTTGCCGTCCATCGTTTCGATGGCGCTCTGGACGATCATGTCCAGGACCTCATCCGTCTTCAACGTCGTTCCAAAGGCTTTGCTGATCTTACAGAAAGTTTTGAAGTAATCCTTTCCGGCCGTCATCGTTCCTCTCCTTCCCCAACTGTTCAGTGTATTGACCAGGCTCACCGCTCCGGGCGCGGCCGGATCACAGATATGGTGGTCTTTATTCCGGGATCACCGATGATCTCTTCCGGACCGTCATTCCCCTTTCCGCCGACTGCCGGCAGGGGTATCAGAGGAGGCCCTGGTTCTGCTTTATGATCCGGTACCTGTTTTCTGTGTCTTCTTGGCTCGGCTTGTTCCGGAGGCCGCTTTGGTTTTCTTGCTTCCGGAAGATTTTGCTGAGGCGGATTTCTTTGCCGGTTCTTCGGCTTTTGCCGTCTTCCGGGCGGCGGCGGTCTTGCCGGTTGTACTTTTGGCAGCGGTCTTTTTCTTCTTCGGCTCGGGTTCCCGCTCTTTCAGCCAGCCGGCAATTTTCGGCGCGAACAGTTCCTGACATTTGGAACTGACATAGATGCCGATATGACCGGTGTTGAGACACTGGTCTTCCGTATCCTTGCTGCCGACCTCCCGGGTCAGGCGTTCACAGGCTTCCGGCGGAACCAGATGGTCAAATTTTCCATATATATTGAGCAGCGGCATGGTAATGTTCTTCAGGTCCACCCGTTTGCCGTCCAGCTCCAGCTTGTTCTGGATCAGCAGGTTCTTCTGATAGCAGTCCACAACGAACTGGCGGAATGTTGCGCCGGGTACATCGGGACTGTCGAAGATCCACTTCTCCATCCGGACGAAGTTCTCCACAAAGGTCCGGTTGTCCATGTTTTCAAAAAAACCGATGTACTTGTCGATGATGAGGCGGGCCGGGTTGAGCAGCAGAAAGCCGAGGTTCATCAGATCCCCCGGCATGTTGCCGTACCCTTCTTCCAGCAGGTCGGCGTTGGTCTGCTTCATCCAGATGTGCAGCAGGCCCTTGTCGGTATCGAAGTTGGTGGGCGTGACGGTGGTGACAAGGTTCTTGATCTTCTCCGGATGCAGGGACGAATACATGACGGAAAACGCGCCGCCCATGCAGATGCCCATCAGGTTGATCTGGGGCAGGTTGTGCCGCTTCCGGATAAAATCGACCACATTGTCCATGTAGCCGTTGACATGGTCATCGATGGTCAGGAACTGGTCCTTGCGGGTCGGATACCCCCAGTCGATCATGTAGACCTCGATGCCCTCCTTCATAAAATTGGTGATGACGCTCCGCTCCGGCTGCAGGTCGAGCATCGTCTCGCGGTTGATCAGCGCGTATACCAGCAGCAGCGGATACTTGTGTTTGACTTTCTCCGGCTTGTAGTGTTTCAGCCGCATCCGGTCTTCCTGATAGACGATCTCGTGGGGCGTCGTCGCCAGATCGGTTTCCAGCGGCCCCAGCAGTACCTCCGAAGCCTTTCTGGCGCGGCTCTTGACCTGTTCCGAGCTCTCGGCCATTCTTTTCAATATAAGATCAACAGCAATCTTGGGCTGATTCATATACATCCTCCTTATTTTGTCTCGGCGGCCAGGTTACCGTTTCCCTCTACCTTTTTGGAAAGATCCCGGACTTTCTTCTTCAGGACATACAAATCCTTGTACAGCTCATCCATTTCACGGTTGGTCGGCACAGGGAGATTGCGGAGAATATCAGAGACCAGCTCTTCCTTGGCTTCCCGGTAGTGGACCAGGGCCTGAATCGTCTTGTCCATTACATCGGTGTATTCAGGGGACTGGAGAAGGGTCATGTAGTGGCCCTCCAGTATCTTGATCCACATGTTGTAATAGTCTTTGAAATCATCAAAAAACTGACCCTGTTCGGCCATTTCCTCCAGCTTTTCCTGCATGACCACGCCCGTCTTTTCGATGGGCACATAGAACATGTAGATAAACTCGCTGATAGCCGTCACAAAAATATTGTATTTATCAATGGTATTGTTGAACTTATCCTGGTAAAACCGGGTAAGTCCAAGGGAGGGAACCTTCAGAAACTTCTGGAATTCCCGTTCATACAGGTCGCGAACGGCCTTGAAGGTTTCCTGGTCAATATCCTCGAAATTATAGGCTTTGGTCTGGTAATTGAATTTTGCGGCCCGGTCCATCCACTGTTTCTGGAGTTCGTAATAGCCATCCCATGACTGCCGGGCCATGGTCATGATCAGATCGGGAACGGCATCGATTCCTTTCAGTGCCTCTTCCACACTGTCCGGCCTGCTCGCCGTTGAAAAGAGGGACTGAAATATCTTTCCGCCGGTTTCCCACATTTTTCTTGCCTGTTCCGCGCTTTTTGTCGACCTGGGCGTGAAATCCATCCCGAATCCGCCGGGGAAATCCGGCTGTGTTTTTGCCATCTCCCCCCAGAAATTCATGGCCGATTTCATCCAGTCGGCAAAAAAGGCTTCCGCGTAGTTTTCCCCTGTCTTCTCCTGTTCCATCGTTTTTACTCCATTCTTGAGCGTAGGTTGGTCGTTGTCCCGGGCGAGACTGCCCAAGACCATAGAACATAAACACACTGAATACAAGTTATTTTTAGTATGAACTTCATTTACTTCGCCCGCTCGATTCGCATTGCAAATTGGTTGAATTTTTATCCATATTGATACAAAAATGTTATGTGCCGGTCAACGCATTATGCTGCATGGAAAATTATTTCAATGCATAAAATATGTTTCCCCCGTAAAATTTCAAGCCCTCTCCCGCAGATAATCTCTCCCCGTATACCACGGCACGGAACAAAACAGCGGGAGCCGGAACCATCCGCTGTTTTGTTCCGTCATGCGACAGGGGAAAACATTGCGTGCGGTAATTGAAGAAGATCAATCGGAGGACAGGCTGAGGATGCTGCCATCATCCGGCAGAAACAGCAAAATAGATGCCATTCATTTTGCAGGCGACGGGACAGGAACGGAAGGACGGGACCGGCAGGGGAAACCGGTGCGGTATGAACGCAGGGGAAACAGGATAGGAAAGCAGATGAGAAAAGGGTTTACAGGCTGAACAATATCCGCTGCCGTTCCTTCAGGTCCGGTGCGGGCGGCGGATACTGTTCAGCCTGGGGGGAGCGTCTTCATTTTTCTGTGGAGTGTTCTTCCTCCCTGTCCGGCTGTTCCCGGGTGTTTTCCGGTTTTTTCGGAGCAAAGGAAGCCATCTGCTGCATGGTCTTTTCGGTCAGGGAGGAAAGATCGATTCCCATGTCCATATACACACGGAACTGGTCCTCCATCCGCTTCTTGTACTGAATATAGTTTTCGATGATCTTTTCCAGGTACTGATCAAAAAAATCACTCAGAACATTTTCACCGAAACGGATAATGAGATGAAGGAACGAGACCGGCAGAAGATTATGGTTCCGCTTGGTCTGCTCCATGATAATCTGGGTCAGGATGAATGCCGTTACATTCTGGTCGGTTTTCAGATCAATGACTTCGATCTGGTGTCCCTCCCTGATGAGGGAGGCCACGTCATCAAGGGTGACATAGGTACTGTTCAGGGTATCGTAAAGCCGCCGGTTCGGATACTTTTTCAGGGTTATTCTCTTTGACATGAAAAAACGTTCCTTTTCAGGTGTTGGTATGTTACAATGCAACAAATTAAGGCATGACCACAGTTCAGACTGAACTGAACCATACCATATCACACCCTATAAATAAAACATATTTTTTCACCGTCCTTTTCCTGTTATTGTGCATTGCAATAAAATTTCTTGACAAATCTCCTTCTCCGTGGCATATTATGTTCTGTAGACAGTGGGGGTATCCGTGGGGTACGGAGACTGCCCGGAAGATATGAGATACAATCCATTTTATGTAAAAAACAGGAGGAGTAAACTATGGAACCCGGGAAAATGGCATTGCAGATGATTTCGTTTCAGCGGACGCTGTTTGAGAGTACCTTCAGTGCAATGTGCACGGTTCAGGACCAGACGGAACAGATGACCAATACATTTTTGAAACAGATGAACTGGATGCCCGAGGAAACCAGAAAGAGCATCAACGATTCTGTGGAAATGTACAAAAAAGCCCGTGAAGATTTCAAAAAATCTGTAGATCAGGGTTTTGAGAAATTCGAGGAAATTTTTCAGGCGAAAGTATAAAACGAACGGAGATTCGCCGGCGGCGAAGACGTCCCGGCATCGCGATCAGGTTTTCCGAAATCAGTGAGGTGATAAAATGGATCAGAAACAACTTTTCAAACAGATGATTGACTTCCAGAAATCTACTTTCGATAATTCATTCAAGGCCATGAGCACCCTTCAGGAACAGGGGGAGCGGATTGTTCATACCTTCATCGAGCAGGCCACATGGATGCCCGAAGAAGGAAAAAAAGCGGTGACCAACTGGATTGACGCCTACAAGGAAGGTCGGGCCCGCTACAAGGAAGCCGTTGAAGACAATTTCAAGAAAGTTGAAGAATATTTCGCCAAGGACAAATAGGGCGAATCATTCCTTCTGCACGGTGTCCTTCATTTTTCGGAAGGATACCGTGCACCTATCGTCAGGAGGTACAGTAATATGATGAACACCATATGGAAACAGGAAGATCTAGAGCCGGATCATCTGATGGAAAAGATGCTGATGCCGGTATATGCACTAACCAATCAGATGAATGCCGCGCAGAATTACTGTGCCGGATTCATGAAGTACCTGAACGAATTTCTGATCCCCACCCTTTTATCCGCCCGGTACATCAGCGAGGTGGAAAAAGAGAAACTGATGCGGACACCGCCCGTGGAAAACATCCGGGATTATCTGGAATTCATGGGCTTCAACTACAACATTTCCAACCGGGCGATGATGGCCAGTCTGCGGGTGCTGAGTGAATATGCCAAAAAGGAATATCCCAACGCCGTCAGCGCGTGGCTGAATACCCTGTATCAGCTCGAAGGGGAAGATATAGAAGAATTTTCCGCCCGGCAGGCCGAAATGGGGAAAATGATTACCCAGACCTATCCCCAGGCGATCCGGGATATCGAACCCGAGTTCGGCTTTCATTTCGATAAGGGCAACGACATCAAATTCGCCGAAACCGAACGGTTCATTCTCTACCAGGTTCTTCCCACCGACAAGAGCGTTCAGGTCCGGGAAGATGCCAAACCGATTCTGATTCTTCCGCCCTATGTGCTCGGCGCCAACATTCTTGCCTTCCTGCCCGGCGAGAACCGGAGTTATACCCACTGCTACGCCAATCAGGGCATCCCGACCTATATCCGGGTCATGAAAAACATCGCCACCACACCTGCGTTCCAGACCATGACCGGCGAAGATGACGCCCTCGACACAAAGTACTTCTGTGAACGGATCAAGGCAAGACACGGAAAACCGGTGACCCTGAACGGCTACTGCCAGGGCGGCTTCATGGGCGTCTGTGACGTGCTCTCCGGTGAACTGGACGGGCTGGTCGATGCCATGATCACCTGTGTCTCTCCCATGGACGGAACACGGAGCGAAGGGCTCAAGGATTTCCTGAGCGAGCTGCCCACCCGGTTCAATGACCTGGCCTACGGCATCAAAACTCTCCCCAACGGAAACCGGGTGGCCGACGGAACCCTCATGGGATGGGTCTACAAGCTCAAGAGCATCGAAGTGGAAATTCCGCTGGTGGCGTTCTTCCGGGACATGATGATGCTGGGGCCCCGGAACGGAAAACCGGCCAAGATCAGCAAGACGGCGGCGGCGCTCAACTACTGGCTCATGAACGAACGCAGCGACCTGCCCCTGGCCATCACCGAAATGAGCTACGCATCCTATACCACTCCGGTGACGGAAGACGGAACCCTGCCGGTGAAGCTCTTCGGCCGGAAGCTCAACTTCAAGCGGCTGCAGGAAAAGGGCATCCGGTGGCTCATCTGCTACGGCGAGAAAGACGACCTGGTCGAAAAGCAGACCGCGCTGGCGCCCCAGGATTTCATCGATGTCGAAGTGGCGGGATTCCCCAAAGGCCATGTCGCCATCGCCACCTCCTGGTCCGATCCGACCTCCGCCTGTGCGCTGCATACCCGCTTTGGCGAGCAGAACTACCGGGGTCCGGTACGGTTCCAGCTGGACCTGGATCAGGACCTGTCCTCGAAAAAGAAATCGAAACGCTCCGCAAGCGAAACCGATGAGTTGTCGGCGGAATTTGAAGCCCTCAATTCCGGAAATCCGCCGGTCAGTGAATCCTGAAAGGGAGGATAACCGCTATGGATGAAAAGTTTCTGGAATTCTGGGGTAATCTCCTTATCAACGCCGCCAGCAGCAAGAAACAGTCCGATGACCTGTTCCGGTGGATGCGGATGGGATTTCCTGATTTCAGTGAAAAACCCCAGAAGAATGTCTCCGGATTTGACGACATGTTCGCCACATTCCGGAGGCTGTACGGTCTCGACACACTGTCCGATAAAAACGCAGAATACGACAGGATGAGGGAAAAGGCGCTCAAAGACTTCCGCCATTCGTTCAAGGAGTATCTCTCGTACACGGGATTTGTTCCACAGAAAGAACATCTGGCGCTGATGGAAAAATATGAGCAGCTGAAAGCAAAATGCGCTGACCAGGAGGAGACGATCGAACATTTGAATACCCTCCTGAAGGCAAAGAAGAAACAGGCAACCCCGACGCCTTCAGCGGAAATGCCGCAGCAGTTACATGATATGTTCAAAAGTCAGGGGGAACTGTTTCAAAAGATGGTGAAGGATTTCAGCCAGTGTTTCAACAGCACCGGCGAAGCCATAAACACCGCAACAGACAAGAAAATGGGAGAGAAAGACAATGATGCCGGACATGATGAAAATGATGGATCAGAATCAGATGGTTAAGCAGATGGTGGACTTCCAGGAGACGATGCTGAACAGTTCTTTCAATGCGATGGAAATCTTTCAGGTCCGCATGGAAAAAATGATGAAAATGTTCTGGGACCAGACCGCCTGGACGACAGAGAAAATGAGCTCTGCCCTCATCGACTGGACCAGTGCCTGCAACGAAGGCATGAAAAACGTGCAGGAATCCTCGGTAAAGATCAATCCGAACCTGGTCATGATCCCCACCAAAAAGTAGCCGTTTTCAGATGGACGATCAGTCCCGTCCGCAGAACAGTTGTTTCAGGGCAGGCCGGAATTTCCGGTCTGCCCTTTTTTGATCGTGCGCCGTTACGCCTTTGTGCCGGGCGGGGGCTTCCCCGCAGAGAAGCGTAAACCCCGCTCCGCACCATCGGTCGCTGCTCAGCACAGCCGGTGGGTCAGGCGGGTAAAGCGTTTTCTGGTCCGGTCATTGCGGATGGCCATCGCCATCGCCTTCCGGGTTCCCACCAGCACCACCAGTTCCCGTCCCCGGGTAATCCCCGTGTAGATCAGGTTCCGCTGCAGCAGCATGTAATGCTGGATCAGCACCGGCATCACCACCGCCGGGTATTCCGATCCCTGGGCCTTGTGGACCGAAACCGCGTAGGCCAGCGTCACCTCGTCCAGATCCGTGAACTCATAGACCACTTCCCGGCTGTCAAACCGGATCACTGCCTCATGGTCGTCGGGATGGATGGCGACAATGCGGCCGATGTCCCCGTTGAAAACGGTTTTGTCATAATTGTTCCGGATCTGCATGACCTTGTCCCCGGTCCGGTAGGTCCGCTGGCCCCGGACCACCGTCTCCCCCTTCGGGTTGAGGCACTGCTGCAGTTCGGCGTTGAGGTTGCCCGCCCCGATCAGCCCCCGGTGCATGGGCGTCAGCACCTGAATGTCATCCACGGGATCGAAGCCGAACCGCCCCGGTATCCGCTCCCGGACAAGGCGCAGCAGAATATCGAGGACCGCCTCCGGTTCTTCCTTTTCGATAAAGTAAAAATCATTTTTGGGATTGTTGTGATCCAGGACCGGCATCCGCCCCCGGTTGATGCGGTGGGCGTTGACCACGATCCGGCTTTCCCGGGCCTGCCGGAAAATCTCTTTCAGGGCCACCACCGTCACCGCCCCGGACGCGATAATATCTCCCAGCACGTTACCGGCCCCCACCGAGGGAAGCTGGTTCACATCCCCCACAAGAATCAGGGTCGCCGTGGCCGGAACCGCCTTGAGAAGATGGTGCATCAGCACCGTATCGATCATGGAAGCTTCATCGACAATAAGGACATCGCAGTCGAGGGGATCGTCATAGTTCTTCTCGAAGGCTCCCTTTCCCGGACTGAACTTGAGAAGACGGTGAATGGTCTGGGCCGGCTGACCGGTGGTTTCACTCATCCGCTTGGCCGCGCGGCCTGTGGGGGCGGCCAGAAAGAACCGTGCGCCGGTCTGTACCAGCATCCGGAGTACCACATTGATGATGGTCGTCTTGCCGGTTCCGGGGCCTCCGGTGATGACCATGACCTTGTTTTCCAGTGCCGCCCGGACCGCCTGGATCTGGTTCGGGGCGAGCCGGATGGAAAGCCGCTGCTGCACCTGTTCCAGGGCGTCGGCGGCATCGGGCATGGAGAGGCTTTTGGGGACACTGGCCAGAATTCTGATCCGCTGGGCGATGCCGCTTTCACAGACATGGAACTGGGTCAGATAGACGGCCTTGTTGTTCTCCCGGTACTGGGCCAGGTCCTCGTTCAGATCCTCGATACGGATCAGTTTTTCCGACTCCACCCTTCCGAACGCGTCTTCCAGCACACACCGCTCCACTCCCAGGATTTCCCGGCACTTCTGCAGCAGCGGTTCATAGGGATAATAGACATGGCCCTCGTCGGCCAGCTGATTGAGGACGTACAGAATCCCCGCCTCGGCCCGGACCGGGGAATCCTTGCCGAAGCCGAGTTTTTCGGCGATCCGGTCGGCGGTGACAAAGCCGATGCCGAAGATGTCGGTGGCGAGACGGTAGGGATTTTCCTGCACGACGGGAATGGACTCATTGCCGTACTGCTTGAAGATTTTGGTGGCATAACCGGAACTGACGCCGTGGCTCTGGAGAAAGAGCATGACCTCCCGGATCTCCTTCTGGTCGTCCCATGCCTTCCGGATCATGGAAATCCGCTTTTTACCGATTCCCTCCACCTGGGAAAGATCCTCGATCTTCTCCTCGATGACGTTGAGGGTCTCCTCCCCGAACCGGTCCACGATCCGTTCGGCGATTTTCGGACCCACCCCCCGGATCAGCCCGGAACCGAGATATTTCCGGATGCCATAGACGGTCGCCGGCACCTGGGAGCGGTATTCCACCACCCGGAACTGATCCCCGTACTTGGGATGACGGGTCCACTCGCCGCGCATGGAAAGAATTTCACCGGGGGTGGGGCCCATCAGATTTCCGATGATCGTCACCAGGTCCCGGTGGCCGTTCACCTTCAGCCGGGCCACTGTGTACCCGTTGTCCTCGTTGGCGTAGGTGATCCGCTCGATCTGACCATTAAGATCCACTAACATAGAATACCCTGTATTATTGATAACTTACATTTACGACCAGTTCTGCCAGCGCCGTAATTACCGGTATTTTATGATAATCTCACCTTTTGCCCCTGGAAATCAACAATTTTTCATTACAACTGGTAAATATTTATAGAAAAACTGTAATCCAAAATTTTTCGACCTTCCTGCTCCGGATAAAATGAGCTTGCATTTTTCCGCTTCCACACCGATGGCAAATCATGGTGTTCTCCTTTTCCGATAGAACGCCATTACCGGCATCTCAAGGGTATGGCGCTCTGATCATTCTTTCGTGCAGCCTCACAGAGACGATAGAACTGGTTCTCATCAAGGAGCCCTTCGCCCCGGAGGTAGAGCCAGAGATCATACGAATGCGCCACGCGACCACACCCCAGCTCGGCCAGCGCCAGCAGCCGCACATCCATGGGGTTTGGTCTTTCGATGGCCGTCGCTGCGCGGAACCGGGCCGGGGACCTGGAAGGGTTGGCGGACTGCCCGCCGTACATGACGCCGGAATCCACCGCCAAAGCCCGACAGATCAGCTCGAATTCGGTGGAGGATAAGGGATCGCTGCGGCGAATCGCGTTCAGTCGCGTTTCGCTGAGCCCGGTGAGCCCTGTCAGATCCTGGGCCAGGGCATTTCTTCGGTTCGTTGAAAAACTCTTCGCGTTAGGGTTGATTGATCAACCATGGTTCTCCCCTTGTCGTTTTTTCCTTGCTTCCATGGACCAGTATATTTCATTTCGATCGCG
>JBEPXL010000049.1:0-12537 GCA_041641935.1 Desulfobacteraceae bacterium
GGGAAAGAGGCATACTTTCTGACGGGGTACTTCAACCTGCCCAAAATTCTGGAACTGACCCTCCACAACGGCGTCAATCCCGTGGATGGAAAACGGATCGGCATGGAAACCGGCGCACCGGAATCCTTTGAATCGTTCGACGACTTCATGGACGCCTTCCGGCGGCAGCTGCGGTATTTTATCGACATCAAAATCCGGGGCAACAACATCATCGAACGGATTCACGCCCGGTGGATGCCGGTTCCGTTTCTGTCGCTCCTCATCGAGGACTGCATCAAAACAGGAAAGGACTACACCGATGGCGGGGCACGGTACAACACCTCCTACATTCAGGGGGTGGGGCTGGGAACGGTCACCGATGGTCTGACAGCGGTCCGGTATCATGTCTTTGACCGGAAGACCTGTTCCCTGACGGAACTGATCCGGGTCCTGCAGGCGGATTTTTCCGGCCATGACCGTCTGCGGGAGGTAATCCGGACGGAGACACCCCGGTACGGCAATGACGATGATTACGCCGATGATGTCATGCGGATGGTATTCGAGGCGTACTACGCATCCATAAACGGGCGGCCCAACACGAGAGGGGGCGTTCACCGGATCAATCTGCTGCCGACGACGGTTCATGTCTATTTCGGCAGCATCACCGGTGCGACGCCTGACGGCCGGAAGGCGGGAACGCCGCTGTCCGAGGGGATTTCACCGGTGCAGGGCGCGGACCGCAAAGGGCCGACAGCGGTGATCCGTTCCGCCGCCAAGATCGATCACATCCGCACCGGGGGAACGCTGCTCAACCAGAAGTTTCTGCCCCAGGTGCTGAGCGATGAAGCGGGGCTGACGAAGCTGCGCCATCTGATCCGGACCTACTTCCGGCTGGACGGCCACCACATCCAGTTCAATGTGGTGGACGCCGACACCCTGCGAAAGGCCCGGATGTACCCGGACGACTACCGCGATCTCATCGTCCGGGTGGCCGGGTACAGCGACTACTTTGTCCATCTGACGCCGGAACTCCAGGAGGAGATTATCCGGCGGACGGCCCACGAAGGGGTTTAGCGGCGGACAGCCCCAGCGCCTCCCGTTTCTGTTCAATGTGATTCCGCATCAGGATGGCCGCCTTTTCCGGATCGGGTTCCACGGCGAAGGTGGCCCCGACCACGTCTTCGAGTCCCCGGGTGAGGAGGTTGACCACGTTCATGCTGCCGGTGATCGGCGGCATGGGCCCCAGGACGGTGTAGACACCGGAGGCGACGAAATAAGCGCCGATGGCGACGGCTTTTTCCGAATACCACTCCGGCGCGGCGCCGGCTATGGGCAGGTCGCTGATGTCGGTTCCCAGGGCGTCGGCCAGTGCCCCGGCCAGGACGAGAATCCGGACATTGTCCACGCAGCTTCCCATGTGGAGTACGGGCGGAATCTGCAGCGCCTCGCAGACCTCCCGCAGTCCGGGGCCGGCCCAGCGGGCCGCTTCCGCCACCTTGAATCCCGCTTTGGCGCTGGCCACAGCCGCGCATCCGGTATCCACCACCAGAATGTCGTTTTCGATCAGCCGCCGGGTCAGGGTGACGTGGCCGTAGTCATGCTTGATCCTGGGATTGTTACATCCCACAATCCCTGCGGCGCCCCGGATTTTTCCGGCCTTGATGGCATCCAGCAGCGGATCGACACTGCCGCCGAGGGCGCCGAGAATCGCTTCCACGGAGAATCCCCCCATGGCCGGAACAGATTCCACGGGAATATAGACCCGCCCCCGCTTGCCGAAGTTCTCCACCGCCTCCCGGACCAGATCCTTTGCCAGGATTTCCGCATTGTCCGGATGGAACTCCCGGTGTTCCATCCCCGGAAAGCGGGCCTTGTCGCTGGTGGAAACCATCTTTGTGTGATAACAGGCCGCCACGGTTCCCAGGGAAGGCATAATGCACTGGTAATCGGCGAGAATCATCTCCACAGCGCCGGTGGCGATGACCAGTTCCGTCATCAGGTGGTTACCGGCCATGGGAACGCCGTGGCGCATGAGCAGTTCATTCCCGGTGCAGCAGAGTCCGGCCAGGTTGATTCCCTTTGCCCCTTTCTCTTCGGCCAGTCGCTGCAGTTCCGGACTCTGGCAGGCCCGCAGAATCATTTCCGAGACGACCGGGTTGTGGCCGTGCACCAGGATATTGACCTGGTCCTCCTTAATAACGCCGACATTGACGGTATTGGGCCGGGGCTGCGGGGTTCCGAAGAGAATATCCGACACCTCCGTTGCGATGAGGGAACCGCCCCAGCCGTCAGACAGGGCGTTCCGGAGGGCCTGCAGGAGAAGGCTCTGCCAGCCGTTGTCCACGCCCATGTGGGTCCGGTGCATCATTTCCGCGGTTTCCCGGTCAATGCCCCGGGGCATAATGTTGAGCTTTTTCCAGATTTCCCTGCGCTTTTCGGGAGCCCGTGCAGTCATGGTCAGCGCTGCCTTCCGGGAACCGAAATCCTCGAACATGGCATCGGCCAGCGCACCGGCGACTTCCGTGGGGGATTTTCCTTCGACTGCCACACCGTATTCCGCCGCCACCCGGTTCAGCTTCTCCACATCGGTGATGACATAGCCCGGCGCGTTTCCCTCCGCAACTTTTGCCAGCACTTCCACCAGATCCCGGCCATGATCCGAATGGGACGCCGCACCGGAGGCGATCATCCGTCCCAGGTTCCGGGCCACGATAATGTCGGCGTCCGCACCGCAGACGCCCTGCTGCGGTCCTTCCCCGAAGGGATCGATACGGCACGGCCCCATGTTGCAGATCCGGCAGCTGAGGCCCATTTCACAGTAGCCGCACTGGGGCTGCTGTTCCTGATACCGGTCCCAGACCGTCACAATCTGATCCTGCTCCGCCTTTTTCAGCATCAGCTGACCATCTTCGGTGATGGTCCTTTTTTCGTATTCTCTGTTCATGACGCGCTCCCTTTGCATCAATTGGATTGGTGATGATGGATTGATGATGGATTGGTGGAAATGTGAGAAATAAACACTATTTCCGGGCTGCCATCGCTGTCTGGGCCTGTTTGATGGTGTTCAGCAGCGTAAATCCCGGCGAAAGAACCGTCACCGCCGTCTCCTGTGACATGCTGCAGGCGACGGCATCCGTCTTCCGTTTCATGGCGGCATCCGGTTCTTCAAAGGTGAGGGCGCCGGACTTGCAGACTTCCACGCAGGCCGGCAGTTTTCCTTCCAGCTGCCGGTCATGACAGTTGTCGCATTTGACGGCGACGACCTTGTCCGGCGGGGCGTCCGCGTCTTCGTGATAGCGGATGACGCCGAAGGGACAGGTCATGGCACAGGAGGCGCAGTTGATGCAGAGATCGGGGTCAATATGTACGGTACTGGTTTCCGGAAGCCGCGAAATGGCTCCCGGCAGGCAGGCAAGCATACACGGCGCGGGATCGCAGTGACGGCACCGGTTGGGAAATCCTTCACCGTAACGCCCCGCGCCGACATGGATGCGGGGTCTGGGGACGGGTTTTTCCAGGGTTGCGGTAAAGAGCTTTCCGCTCCGGGAATGGGCGGTGGCGCAGGCGGCCATGCACTGCATACATCCCACACACCGTTCGGGATGGACGATGACCTGTTTCATGGGTTGTTTCTCCTGTGGGGCGTTCATCGCCCGGTTTATGATTGCATTACCTTCAGGCCACGAGCCGGGCAACGTTGAACGACGGCTGCAGCAGGTCTTCCGGCGGCACTTTGACAGGCTTTCCCCGCTGAATCATGGAAAGAAGCAGTCCGCCCTGCTCAATATCGTTGACCATGACCATCCCGACGAGACGCTGTCCCCGGAAGACGAGTTTCCGGTAGGTGTTCCGGCGGTCGTTTTTGTCCCAGATTACTGTAAAGGCAGGATCTCCCGCAGGATCGAACACGCCGCCGGTCATCACATCCATGTCGAAAATCCGGATCACGTTCCGGCTCAGGCTTCCGGGATAGGCGACCGGACGTCCGGCCATGCTCATGCCGGCGATCCGGCCCTGGTGGACAGCTTCGGGCCAGATGGCGTTGACCCAACGGGTCTGCCGGGCGATGTCGATGAATTCCGCCGCGTCACCGGCTGCATAGATGCCCGATGCGCTGGTTTCCATGTGTTCATTGACGACAATGCCGAGATCCACTTCGATTTTCTCCCGCGGCAGAAAATCGAGGGCCGGGAGAACGCCTTTTCCGATGACGACCATGTCGCAGTCCATCACCGTTCCGTCGGAAAGACGGGCTTTCTGCACGGTTCCGTTTCCCTCAAAGGCGACGGCCTGCAGCCCGACCCGGACATCCAGCCCTTTCCGGACCAGTTCATCCTGTACCATCCGCCCTGCTGTTTCATCGGCCTGCATGGAAAGGGGATATCCGGACCGGATGAGCATGGTCACCCGGACGCCCCGGTGCAGCAGTCCGTACGCCGCCTTGAACCCGACCAGCCCCCCGCCCAGCACCAGGGCATGACGGACCGACGGCAGGGCGTCCAGCATTCCCCGGATGTGCTGTTCGGTACGCATGAAGAAGATATGCTTCAGATCGAGTCCGTCCGCCTTGATGGGCCGGGGGTCCGCGCCCGCAGCGATGAGGAGACGGTCAAAGGGAACGGCTGTTTCTGTGCCGCCGGCATCCGGCACAAAGACCTGCCGGTTGTCCACATCGATACCGGTGGCACGCCGTCCGAGGAGGGGATTGATCCCGAGATCATCATAAAAGGATTCGTTGCGGATGGGCAGGTTTTCCGGGGCGGCGGAACCTTCCAGCACCAGGCTGATCATGGGCCGGCAATACGGGGGAAAGGCTTCGTCGGCGATCATGGTAATGTCGCCGTCGGGATCCAGATACCGGATCGCCTCCGCGCCGTGAATCCCCGCAACTCCGTTGCCGATGATGACATACTTCATGGCGTCTCCTTTGACGTATAGAGGGAATGGAACATCAGGGAATCTGCCGGAACAGTTCTTTCACTTGAACCGAAAACCCCGGCAGGAGTTCTCCGCCGGAGAGGATTTCATCCGCCGACCATGACCGTTCCCAGACCGTGTTTCCGGACAAAACGCCGCAATCCATCGGCAATATTCATTTCGGTAATGCCGTGGGTGTAACCGGTGGGAGGCATGGGAATCCACTTTCCCCGGACAAGTTCACCGCAACCTTTATCCGGAGCGTGAAAGAGTTCTTCTCCGGTCAGCAGGCCGTCTGGATCAGAAACAGGCTGGATTGTCGCCACAATGCACCTTCCCGTGTTCTGCCCGGCGTCAGATGAGTTCAGCAGGTCCGTCCGGGGCGTTGGAAGTGCCGAAGGTAGCAGAATATGCAGAAGAATTCAACAGAAGATTTGGTTAACCATTTGAATATGATAGAGAAAGAAATCAACCGGTTTCCTCTTCCAGCGCGGCGATGAACCGCTCCAGGTCATTGGGATCACCGGGGCTGTAATCTTCGGGATACAGAAGGGCATACATGTAAAAGATGCTGTCCAGATTGAGGGCCGCCGCAGCGGAAGCGGAAAACCGCGCCAGCCGGTCTTCCACCGGTTCCCGCAGTTCGCCGGGCAGATCTGCGGTGAGCGGCGCCATCCGTCCGGAAAGTTCACTGAGCAGATGCGCCTTTTCCCGCATTTTGTCAATATACACCGTGTTGTCTCCGGATTCGTTCAGGGCCCGGAAGGCTTCTTCCTCAATATCCCGTATGGACTGCGCCGTTTCCCGGAGCGCGGCGATGAGCTTTTCCTTCTGTGGATTTTCCATGTGATTCATCTCCTGACAGGCGATCCGTGGATCGCCATCGTGGTCGATTTTGAGCATAACGAAGTGAATGTAGCAGATTTTTCAGAAAATTCAACGGAAAAAAACCGGCTCTTGCCAAAAGGATGTGAAAGAACTACCGTAAGGCAATGATCAAAATATCAAAACAGAGTCTCAAATCGACCGACCAACAGGAGGTGCGGCATGACGGAAACACTGACCCCGTCGGAAGACGGCCGGTATGACATCGGTACATGCAGAAGCGTGCAGGTGACCTGCATATCCGAAATGGGCTGGTTCGACAATGACCAGCTTCTGGCAACGATCAAATCCGCGGGGGGCGGTGATACCGCCAACCAGTGGAAAATCCCCTGGGACAGGGACAATGCGGCGGGAAGCTGTTCCCTCATCAGGATGGAAACACTGGACGGTGAACATCACACCTTCCTGATGGACGCCGGGTGGAACCGGGAATATATGGACGCAGCCTTTCAGCGGGAAGGCATCGACCGGATGCTGGCGTCGGGGGAGATTGAATTTCTGTTCATCACCCATGAACATATGGACCACTACTGGGGACTGGAGACCGTACTCAAATCCAATCCGGAGATTCCGATCCTCTTCCCGGCGACCTTTCATGCGGAAGGCATGGCCTTTCTCGACGGCGCCCGCTTTCCCGAATCCGGCGCTGAAAACCGGATTCCCCACCGGGGTCGGCGGATACCGCTGGAACCCGGTAATGTCTATCGCCTTTTCGACGGATGCGCCGCAGCGGTCTTCGATCTGCCGATTCTGATCGGCGTGCGCGGTGAGGAATCCCTCTTTTTCCATGTGCAGGACAAAGGCATTGTCTGTGTCACCGGCTGCTGCCACCAGAATATACTGACCTTCGCCGATTTCGCCCGGGACCGGCTTCAGGGCGGGGAACATCTCCACGGCATCTACGGCGGGCTCCATATCGCCCCTTTCGGACCGCTCAAGGAAGAGCAGGAAGAGATGATCCGGAAAATCGGACGCTACGGATTCGACAGAATCGCCTGCAACCACTGCACCGGAAAACCGGCGGTGGAACGGATGCTGGAACTGGGGTATCCCATTGTGGAAGGCAGGGGCCGGGAGGGGGAAGACGGTCCCCGGTTTATCGGGAACGGGGATACGGTCCGGTTCGGGTGACAGATCAACCTTTTTTTAACACAATCCTAACCCCAGTCTTACAAATCCATGTTTAGGTGAAACAAGGGCAGGACAAAAGAGATGATCCTGCCGCCCATGCTTTTTGAAGTTCACGTTTCACCTTCACAAGGATTTTTCATGCGTCTCAACTGGCTCCCCTGGAAATACATCGTGCGCCGTGTGGCCCGGTCCCACGGCCTTCTGGACCCTGTGCTGCTGCTCTCCCGGCTCAACCGGTTTGCCCAGCCTTCGGAGGTGGCGGCACCGGTGGAACTCTTCCGGGCCAGTCTCGTCTTTCATGCCCGGGGGCTGATCAATGCGCGGACCATTCAGACCAATCTGGACTGGATATGGCCTTTCTGGGTCCATAAACAGTTCAATCCCACCGACCCGGCCTTTGTTCCCCGGTCCTACACCATTACCCATGTCAACCTCACCTACCGCAACTGGACCGCCGTCGGCCTGCCGGACTGCAATGCCTATCCCATCGTTGATCCCCGGGGACTGACGACGCCTTTTTTTGACGGCTGGTCCCTGGACGGCTGGATCGTCTCCGATGACGGAGAAGAACTGATACCCTCCCGCTCCGGGGATGTGACCCAGCATCTCCGGTTCGATCATCGGCAGCTTGCCGTGGAAACCATATCCCGGCAGAACGGAATGCAACTCTCCACCACAGCGGATGTGATCCTCCGTGACGGAGATCCCTGCTGCCGCATCCGGTACAGGGCCGCAAGCGACAAACCGGCGGCATTTGTGGTTTCCCTTCGGCCCTGCAATCCCGAAGGCATCAGTTTTGTCCACCACATCCGGGTGCTTTCCCAAGGGGCCGGATGGACCGTCAACAAAAATGCCGATGTCCGTTTCGACACGCCCATGGACCGGCACAAGGTTTCGGATTTTCATGAAGGGGATGTCTACCGTCATCTGGCCGAGCGGCCCGAGCGACGGAAAATTGAATGTAACGTCGGCATGGCGTCGGCAGCGGCGATCTATGACATGGCGCCGGGACAGTCCCGCGAGGTGACCGTGCTGGTCAATCTGGCCGATGATCCGGAACCGATCGAGCTGTTTCCGGCGGATCATCCCCGGACGGAATGGGCGGAGGCACTGGAGGGCATCTGCCGTCTGCGGGTTCCGGACAAGCGGATTCAGTTTCTGTATGACGCCGCGGTGCGGGGAATGATTCTCCATTCGCCGCTGGATGTCTATCCGGGGCCGTTTTACTACAAACGGTTCTGGTTCCGGGATGCGGCCTTTATTCTCTTTCCCATGCTCTCCGTGGGACTGCACGACCGGGCCCAGCGGCTGATCGATCAGTTTCCGGGCCGTCAGTCTTCGGACGGCTATTTCCGTTCCCAGCAGGGGGAATGGGATTCCAACGGACAGGTGATGTGGATCATGAACCGGTTCTGCCGGATGACCGGGCGTTCCGCGAAACCGGACTGGCTGGTCGCCCTTCTCAAAGCCGGAAAATGGATTCAGCAAAAGCGTCTGCCGGCGGACGGGTCCTCTTTTCACGCCGGTCTTCTGCCGGCCGGATTCAGCGCGGAACACCTCGGCCACAATGACTTTTACTACTGGGACGACTTCTGGAGCGTTGCCGGACTGCAGGCCGGAGCGGATGTCTGCGATGCCTGGAATGAACCCGATGTCGCACACCATTTCCGTGGATTTGCGGCAGATCTGACGGACTGCATCGAGCGGAGCCTGCAGGAATCCGATGGTGTCCGCCACCATCCCGGTATTCCCGCATCCCCTCACCGGCGGATGGATTCCGGAGCCATCGGCTCCGTCGTGGCCGGTTATCCGCTCCAGCTTCTGGACGCCCGTGATCCCCGGCTGCTGGCAACGGTCGATTATCTGCTGGAACAGTGTTTCATTGAAAACGCTTTCTTCCAGGATATGTTCCATGCCGGGTACAATGTCTATCTTTCCCTCCACTGCGCGCAGGTGCTGCTGCGTGCCGGAGATTGCCGGTTTCTGCCCATTGTGGAACGGGTCGCCGAACTGGCGTCCTCCACGGGACAGTGGCCCGAGGCGATTCATCCCCGGACCCTGGGCGGCTGCCAGGGGGACGGCCAGCATATCTGGGCGGCGGCGGAATGGGTGATGATGCTGCGGAACATGTTTGTGCGGGAGGAAGGAGAAACCCTGGTGCTGCTGCAGGGGATTCCGGATTCCTGGCTGGAAAACGGAGAACCGGTGGAAATGGGACCGGTTTATACCGATTCCGGTGCGGTTACCGTGCAGGCGGTCCGGACAAGGGACGGCATCAAAGTAACCTGGCAGGGAAGCTGGTGGAATGAACCGCCCCGCATTGCCATCCGGATGCCGGGCCGTCCGCCCGTGGACGGGACGTGCGGAGAAGGCGGAGAGGTACTGATCTGAGGAATACGCATCCTTTTGAGCCGATGGAGCCGAGATGAAAATCTGTGACATTGTCCAGTCCTACAGTCCCAGCAGCGGCGGTGTAAAGCGGTACATCGCCAACAAGATCAACTATTATGGACAACACCCCGAACACCGCCATGTGGTGATCATTCCGGCCAGTAACCGCGCTGTCTATACCCGGCAGAATACCACGGTATATGAAGTCCGGTCGCCGATCATTCCCGGTTCCCACGATTACCGTCTTCTCATGTCCCGGTTCCGGATACAGGAGATCGTGGCGCAGGAACAGCCCGATGCCATCGAAACCGACGGCGCCTATACGGTGGCCTGGATTGCCCTGCAGGTGGCCCGGCTGCAGGGGATTCCCGTCATCGGCTACTATCACTCCGACTTTCCCCGCCGGCTGCCCGACAAGATACCCCCCATTGCGCCCCGGCAGTTCACCGTACTGTTTTCCCGGATGATACACCGGTATCTGGTGCGCCTGTACAACCGGATGGATGCCACGGTTGTCGCGACCCATATCTATCGTGATCTTCTGCGCGACATGGGCATCCGGCGGATTGTGCGGATTCCGCTGGGGGTGAATGTGGATTCCTTTTCACCGACGGATTCCCGCCAGGCCGTCTTTGCGGAACTCGGCCTTTCACCGGATACCATGCTGCTCATCTTTGTGGGACGGCTGGCCGGGATGAAGCATATTGACGATCTGATCGCCATGATGGATCAGTTCCAGCCCGGAGAGGGACAGTTTCACCTGCTGCTGGTGGGCGACGGTGAAGAGCGGGATATTGTGATTCCGGCAGAGCAAGAACGGGAGGACATTACCTGGATGCCCTATATAAAGGACAGGGAACGGCTGTCGGAACTCTATTCGGCGGCGGATCTGTTCATCCATGCCGGTACCATGGAGACTTTCGGTCTGGTTTCCGTAGAAGCCCAGGCCTGCGGCACGCGGGTGATCGGTGTACGGGGCGGCGGTATCGATGAAACCCTGTACGGCGAAGCCCCGCTGATCATGGCCGGAACCGCGTCCCCGCCGGCCCTTGCCGATGCCGTACGCCGGGCGCACCGCCTGGCGGAGACACCGGCGGACCGCATGAAGAGACGGCGGCGGGTTCTCCGGGATTTTTCGTGGGACAATACCTTTCGCCAGTTGACGGCACTGTACGATCATCTGCGCAGCCGAAAACCGCCGGAAACCTTCCGGTGAGACCATTTGATTCCCTTCATCCGGGGCGCCGTTCTCCTCTGTCACAGGAAGGATACCTGAATCACCCTATCCTCTCTGCCCTTCTACTCACTGATAAGAACAAAAATAAGCGATCTTCCCCATTTCATTTTTCCCTCTCCTGAAATAGATTTTGATCAGCCCGAGGGGAAATACCCGTTCCGGAAGGAACGGCGAAGTTTCCCTGCTCATATGTCATGAACCTGAAACACAGGAGGTATGGAATGAACGTAAAAGGAAAACTGAAAGTATCACTACTTGTAATGGCTCTTTCCGCACTGATGATCCTGGTTGCCCCGAATGCTGTTCTGGCCGCCGGACAGCACGGTCAGAAATCCAAAATCGAGTCTGAAGAAGGCTACATGAAGACAACCGGCACAAAAACCGGTGAAAAAGGGACGACCGGGGAAGAACTGACGATCGATGTCGAAGAAGGCAATACAAATACGAATACAACAAATACAATGAAGAACCAGACCGCCGCAGCAGAAAGGGAAGTGGAACGCGGCGATCTTGCGGAAACCCTCACCCAGGCCAACAATGTGCTGCAGGATATGTCAAACCGCGCAGAAGAACGGATTCCGCCGGCCATCCTTGAAAACGCTGCCGGTATCGCCATCTTCCCGGATCTGACCAAAGTAGGGATCGGAATCGGCGGAAGCTACGGATATGGCGTCCTGATGGTCAACGAAAACAACAACTGGAGCGGCCCGATCTTCCTTTCTCTCTTCGGTGCCAGCATCGGCGCGCAGCTGGGTGTGGAATCCACAGACGTACTGATGGTTTTCAACAATCGTGAAACCCTGAACGATTTCAGTGACGGCGAAATTACACTGGGCGCGGAAACCTCTGTCGCCGCAGGCCCCTGGGGCGCCAAGGCAGCCGCCAACACGGAAGCCGACATTCTGGTATACAAGAATACCGCCGGACTGTTCGCCGGTATATCCGTTTCCGGTGATGTCCTGACCGTGGATGAAAGCGCCAACAAGGAATTCCTCGGAACAGAAGAATCTGCACGGGCCTATTTCGGCAGTGAAGAAAAGCTTTCCAAGAAGAAGTTTCCGGAAACCCAGCAGGTGAAGCAGCTGAAGGATTCGCTGTCCAATTACAAGAAGTAAATACGTCCCTGTTTTTGCGTGATCATGTCGCATGAATGATCACCGTAACTGTGAGAAAGGATGTTCTCCCGATAGACGAGAACATCCTTTCTGTTTTTTACCCCTTCCCCCGCCGTTCTCCATTTCATTTCCCATTTTTCTTCCGGTATGATATACGGCAGTTCAACTGTCGTATGAAACGGATTGTTTTTCATCTTTTTATCCTCTGATCAATACCCCGGAACGGTATGGTTTCTTTCCCGTTTGTGAACATTCCCCATTTCCGCCAGCGATTCGCCATTGTCATTCCCGTCTACAACCACGAAGAACGGGTCCGGGATGTAGTGGAAGCGGCGGTGCGGACCGGGCTGCCGGTGATTGTGGTGGATGACGGTTCCACGGACGCATCCAGCAGCCGGATCATGGAGATTCCCGGTATCCGCATCCTGCGCCATCCCGTCAACCGGGGCAAAGGTGCGGCCCTGCTGACCGGTTTTGCCGAAGCCGCCGGCATTGCGGACTGGGCCGTAACCGTCGATGCGGACGGACAGCATGACCCGGCGGAAATCACCGGTGTCATCAAGGCGATTCCGTCCGGGCTGCGGCCCATCGTCATTGGAATGCGCCGGGGAATGAACGGTGTGGATGTGCCGTGGACCAGCCGGTTCGGAAGAAAGTTTTCCAATTTCTGGGTCTGGTCCTCGGGCGGTCCCCTGCTGTCCGACTCCCAGAGCGGTTTCCGCGTCTATCCCCTGCCCGAAGTGCTGGAACTGGCAGTGCAGTCCCGGCGGTTCCAGTTCGAGGTGGAGGTACTGGCCAGAGCGACCTGGAAGGGGATTCCCATTCTGGAGGCGCCGGTGAGTGTCTCCTACACCCCCGGTGTAAAACGGATTTCCCATTTTC
>JBEPXL010000050.1:0-12495 GCA_041641935.1 Desulfobacteraceae bacterium
AACTGTGCCCGGGGTAGTACACCCTGATCGAGGTGGCCGACACCGGTTGCGGCATGGACCCGGAAACCCGAAACCGCATCTTTGAACCCTTTTTCACCACCAAGGAAAAAGACAGGGGAACCGGCCTCGGCATGGCCACCTCCTACGGCATTGTAAAGCAGCACGGCGGCAGCATCCGCGTCTGCAGCGAACCCGGCCTGGGAACCGTCTTCCGGGTTTACCTGCCGCTGGTTGCGGAAAGCGGCAGAGATGCGCTGGAAATCCTGCATCTGCTGCTGACGGATGTGATCATGCCCGAAATGAACGGCAGGGAACTCGCCGACCGGGTCTGCGCAGATGATCCGGATGTGAAGGTGCTGTTCATGTCGTGCTATTCCAGCGAGGACATCATCCGGCGCGGTATTCTGGAAAAAGACGCCCGTTTCATCCGGAAACCCCTTTCCGTACACACCCTGGCAGCCCGGGTGCGGGAGGTGCTGGACGAGGGAATGAGTTGAAGTCGATCCGGCCGGGTATGATACTTGCTTTATTTTGAATAATGAATAATTTCATGTACAGAAAATAGTTTTCCAGAAAAGCCCAAAGGCAAAGATCATTCTTCTGCACAATGAGATAGGTCTTTGCAAATTCTGCAATTTTACAGATCAGCACTGCTGTCCCTTTCAGGAGGTGTTCCATGCCTGTCCTAAATCTTAAATTCTACGGATTTGGTTCTCTGCCGATAAATGTTCATTATGAAGGCAAATTCGCAAATTATCAAAATAAAAACCAGTTAAACAGCTACTTGACCAACGCCCTGATCTATATTCTGCAGGTTCCTTTTGGACGTGCCATCATGTCGGAAGTCAAAAAAGGGGATGCAAACGGCAGCATCCTGAATCTGACCTTCACAAACAATGACACATTCAATGCACAGCAAAGGATGGTGAAATGGAATCCCTTCATGATAGGCTGGTTCGCAGACACGACCATGTCCCGAATCTACAGAACCAAAGCATATGAACCTGATATGAAAGATCCTGTTCGCCCCAAAGATGTTGTCTATTCCGACGGCAACCATGCCGTGGTTGCCATTGCAACACCTGCTACTCTGCTGCTGCATGAATTCGGTCATGCCGTACAACTCATCCGGAAGCCGCAGATGTTTACCGCCCAGGCGCATCAGGCGGAACTTGGGAACAAAAAGCTGATTGCGGGAACGGACATTGAAATTGAGGATCTCGACTGGCCGACCGAGGTGGACAATGTTTCCTGGCAGGAGCAGCCTTTTATCAGACAATTATGGGATATGGGTCTTACGGAAGGAATCCGGTGGCATTATCAGCATATTACCGGTCAGGAAGAGGTGGATGACTGGAAACTGGAAAGAATCCAGGCCCGTGGTTCGACTGTGCAGGCCATTCGCCTGAAAAAAAACGGCAACTGGTTTACCCCCGCGTTCTGGGCAGTAAAAGATATCATGGGGAACAAGTTGAAGCAGACATACTTGAAAAAAACAAAATTACTTGCAAGAAGCATCAACAGAAACTTTCCTTTCTATGCAACACCCGGGAACATTAAAAATGAACTGGGTATGTCCAAAATTATCCGGAAAGCCAACTGATCCGTCTGCAAGCGCATCAGGAGCCCATCAGCACTGGCTCCTGATGCCTGTATTTCCACCGGCGGCTGCCGTCCATTTCTTCTGATCTTTACACTTTCGCCGGCTCCCGCTTGATCAGCGCCTCCGCCTCGATAAAAATCCGTTTGATCTCCGGATGCCGTTTGCGGATACTCGATTCCAGACGATCGATCGCCTCGGCCACCTCTTTTGCCGATAACGCCGAACGGAACTGCACATCCAGATTGAGCAGCACCTCATTGGGCCCGAAGTGCATCGTGAGCGGCCGTCTCACCCGTTCCACCGCCCCGTTCGCCTGCACCAGATTCTCGATGCTGTCCAGCGTTCCCCTGCTGATACTCTCCCCGATCAGCAGACTCCGGCTCTCATAGGCCAGCACAAACGCCACCCCCGCCAGAATAAACCCGATGATGATCGAGGCAATGCCGTCAAAATAGGGGTTGTTGTACTTGTGCCCGAAGTAAACCCCCAGCGCCGCAACCAGCAGCCCGGCCAGGGCGGCGGAATCCTCGGCCAGAACCACAAAAATCGCCGGATCCTTGCTCGACCGGATTCCCTGCCAGAAACCCACACCGGGCTCCTTGCGGACCAGATGTTCCGCCAGCGCGATGGCAAAGGCAATCCCCTCGAAAACGGCGGCGATCCCCAGTACCACATAGTTCCATACCGGATTTCCGATTTCGTGGGGATGATGCATATGCATGATTCCCTCGTAGACCGACATGCCGCCCCCGATGCCGAACAGAAGAATGGCCACAATCAGCCCCCAGAAGTAAACCTCCTTGCCGTACCCGAACGGATGCTCCGCGTCCGCCGGTTTTTTGCTCCGCCGGATGCCCAGCAGCAGAAGCGCCTGGTTTCCCGTATCCACAACCGAGTGAATCCCTTCCGACAGCATGGCGGAACTGCCGGTAAAAATGGCGGCAATGAATTTGGTGACCGCAATGGCGAAATTTGCCGCCATTGCGCCGTATACGGTGATCGGCTTGTCGTTTGAAGATGACATCAGAGAGACCCCTTTCGAAAATGGTTTACGGTTCCGGAACCCGGCTTCCATGCAAGCGACACAGACCAAATGGACTTTGCTTCTTCCGGGGTTTATGGTACACAGGGAAAGGATCGGGAGTCACGCAAAAAAAGAAAATGGAGCCGAAAATAAAATGACAAATTCTTCATCCGGAAGAAACAGGGTCGCCACAGGCATCGATGGCCTGGACAGTATTCTGCAGGGCGGTCTGCCCGAGGATATGGTTTATCTCATCCACGGCGGGCCCGGAACCGGCAAGACCACCGTCGGTTTCCAGTTCCTGAGGGAAGGCGTCCGGCTGGGCCAGCGGGTACTGTACGCATCCCTGCTCCAGACCCGTTCGGAACTGGAAACCGTGGTGGCAACCCACGGATGGACCCTTGACGGGATCGATCTGCTGGATCTTCCGGAGAACATCCGGAAAACATCCGTGGAAGAACAGACCCTCTTCAGCACCGCCGATGTGGAACTGCACGAACTGACCGACACCATCGTCGGGGCCATAGAGAACCAGAAACCCAACCGGCTGGTGTTCGATTCCATCACCGAACTGGGCATCCTGGTGGACAGCCCCTACCAGCTCCGCCGGCAGCTTCTGAAGCTCAAGCAGCAGTTGAACAACCTGGGCTGCACAACCCTCTTTACGGCCAGTGATTCCCATTCCGTTGACCTGGAATCCCTCCAGACCGTGGTTCACGGTGTGATTGAACTCGGCATTCACCGGCCCCATTACGGTGAACCCCGCCGCTGGCTGGAGCCGACCAAGATGCGGGGCATGGATTTTCTCGGCGGGCGCCACGATTTCCGTATCCGCACCGGCGGCATCACGGTATACCCCCGAACCGAGAACAGCCCTGCCGAACGCCGCAATGAGTGGAACATTATCTCCAGCGGCAACAGGGAACTGGATCAGCTGTTCGGCGGCGGGCTGGAAGAGGGAACCGCCTGTCTGATCACCGGAACCACCGGGGCGGGCAAAAGCACGCTCGCCAGCCTGTATGTGGAGGCCGCTGCCAGACGGGGAGAACGTTCCATCATCTTCTGCTTTGATGAACGCAGCCAGACGTTTCTGCGCCGGGCAAACGGGCTGGGAATGGAGCTGGGCAACTATGTCGAAGAGGGGCTGGTGGACCTGCGCCAGGTGAATGTGGGGGAGATTTCTCCCGGAGAGTTCGCCTGGCACATCCGTCATGCCACCGATGAACAGGGCGTGAAGGTCGTGGTCATCGACAGCCTCAGCGGATACATCAATTCCATGCCCGAATACCGCCAGTTGATGCTGCAGCTCCATGAACTGCTGAGCTATCTCAGCAATGCCGGCGTTCTGACCCTGATGGTGGTCGCCACCCAGGGATTCACCGTCCACAAGGAGATAGATATTGACGCCAGTTATATCACCGATACCGTGGTACTGATGCGGAACTTCGAGGCCGGTGGCATGGTCCGCCGATGTATTTCGGTACTCAAGAAGCGTCACGGTGATCACGAAAAAACCATCCGTGAAATCCGGATCGACAGACAGGGAATCCGGCTGGGAGCCCCCCTGCGACAGTTCCGCAGTGTACTGTCCGGAATGCCCGAATTTGTCGGAGATACGGACACTCTGATGGATAATGGAGAAGACAGTGAATCCAGTGCCGGAAAATCCTGATTCTCCGACTCCTTCAGACAGAGAACCGGTGGTTCTGGTATTGACGCCCACCGGACGGGATGCGGACCTTTCCTGCCGGATGCTGCGTCAGGCAGGGCTGGACTGCATCGCCTGCCGTTCGTTTGATGAACTGATGGACAGGATCGCGGCAGACGCCGGTCCGGTGGTGATCGCCGCCGAAGCGATTACCGCGGAAGCGGCGGAACGGCTCCGGGCCCGGCTGGATGCGCAGCCCAAATGGTCGGACCTGCCGGTCATCATCTTTACCGGCCGCGGCGGGCTGCCGCGTCATCTGGAGCGGATCGTCCGGCGGCGCAATACCACACTGCTGCACAGGCCGATCCAGGTCACCTCATTTGTCACCATGCTCCGGGTGGCCGTTGAAAACCGCCTGCGGCAGTATGAGGTGAGAGACCTGCTGCAGAAACTGTCGGACCGGGCAGCACAGCTGCAGCAGCTCGCCCTGGAACTGACGGAGGCAGAAGAGCGGGAGCGGCACCGGCTGGCCGGGATTCTTCATGATGACCTGCAGCAGACACTGGCGGCGGCCAACTTTCATGTGAATCTTCTTCCCCGGCACGCCGCCCAGAATGGTCTGGAGAAAGCGGTGCGCAGCCTGTCGGACATCCTGCAGCAGGCCATTGAAAAATCACGCCGCCTGTCCCATGATCTGAGCCCGCCCACCCTGCGGCAGAACGGCCTTGTCGCCGCACTCCACTGGCTGGCCGACCGGATGCAGCAGATGCACGGTCTCGGCGTCGAAGTGGACGCCGCTGCCGAAGCCGAGCCGCCGGATATGTCACTGCAGATGTTTCTGTTTCGTTCCGCACAGGAGTTTCTCTTCAATGTCATCAAGCACGCGAAAACCGGGCAGGCTTACCTGCAGCTGTCCCGCACCGATGACCTTGTCCGGCTTCTTGTCCGGGACCGGGGCGTCGGATTTCAGCCGGAAGAGAAGGCGGATCGGCCGGCCGGCTTCGGGCTTTTCAGTATCCGGGAGCGTGCCGTTCTGCTGGGCGGGAAGGTTCACATCGAGAGTGCGCGGGGGCAGGGGAGTAGCTTTGTTCTGACCATGCCCTGGCAGTGGGCCGGAACCGGTACGGATCTGGAAAATGAATTCCGTGCGGGGGAAACCGTACCCGAAATCGCGCCGGAACCCGAAGCCGGTGTCACCTCTCCGGTCCTGCGGGTTGCGCTGGTGGATGATCACCAGGTCATGCGCAGCGGCATACGGGCGCTTCTGGTCGATCAGGAAAACATTGACGTCATTGCCGAAGCGGACAACGGAATGGACGCCGTGGAACTGGCCGGGCGGTATCATCCGGATGTGATGCTGATGGATGTGGCCATGCCCCGGATGAACGGCGTCGAAGCCACCCGGCGGATCAAGGCCCTTTACCCGGATATCCGGATCATCGGCCTGTCCATGTTCAATGATCCAGAGACGGCCGCCCGGATGCGGCAGGCCGGCGCCGAGGCATATCTCTGCAAAACCGGATCAGGAGAAGCCCTCATCCGTGCGGTTCAGGGAAAACCGGCTTCTTCCGCAAATTGACACCACAGCCGGTTCCCGGCGACCATTTTTTGTCATCACCAGAACCATTTTTTGTTACCGGTTTCCACTGCCTGTTCCGGAAAATACGCCCGCAGAATCCCTGACCCCCCATAATCCTCTCCGGCGGCCTGGCCGACGGAAATTCTCTTCTTCCGGAATATTTTTTGCATTTACCGCAATAGTGTCCGACAACAGACAGTGCCCCGAACACGGCGGGCAATCCCGTGATCACAGATGAACGGTCCGGCGGCCTGTGCAGGACAGGGCGATGAACACCCAACAGCAGAGGGAATCATGAAAAACAACTGTGAATACCATCCCACCCGGCCCGCTCACTGGTATTGCAGACAGTGCAATATCTATCTCTGTCCCGGCTGCATCATTCATCCGAAAACGGCCGATCTGTCGGACCCGCAGCAGCTCTGCCCCAAGTGCCGCTCTTCGGTGGAATGGCTCGGCGTCAGCAACATTATCGAGCCGTTCTGGCATCGTCTGCCCAAAATCTTTGCCTATCCCCTCAGCAGATCACCTCTTATCCTGAGCGCCGTCTTTGCCGTCATCAGTGTAATGGTCTCCGGAATGGGTCCGATTCAGCTGCTTCCCCTCGGTATTTTCTGGCTGATCCTGTTCAAATACTCTTTCGAATGCCTGAAAACCACGGCAAAGGGAGATCTCAAGGCCCCGGAGATGACACCGGAACTGATGCTCAATGAAATCTCACCGGTCTTCAAACAGGTCGGCGTCTATTTTGTTCCCTTCGCCATCGGCGGGTTTCTTGCCGCGGTATCCGGTCCGCTGTTTCCCCTGATCTTTGTTCCCTATATCATTTTTGTCCTGCTGCTGATTCCGTCCATGATTATCCTGCTGGTAACCACCAACAGCCTGCGGAAGGCGCTCAACCCCGTCCGCTTTACCGGTCTGGCCCGCCGCATCGGGTGGGGCTACCTGCTGATGTATTTCTTTCTTCTCCTGCTGACCGGTGCGCCGGCACTGATTCTCGCCTATATTTCGGCATGGCTGCCCGAAACGGTCGGCCTGATGATTCATGCCTTTGCCCAGTGTTTTTACTCCATCATCTACTACCACCTCATGGGCTATGTGCTGCTGCAGTATCATGAAAAGGTCGGGTATGAAGTCCAGTTCGAGGATTTCCGTGATCCGTCACTGGAGCGGCCCGATCTGGAAGATGTCGATCCGGGGGATGCCGTACTCAAAGAGGTGACGCCGCTGATCCAGGAAGCCCGTTTCGATGAGGCCATCGATCTGATCCGGCAGATGACTGCGGGGAACATCGAAAGCCTCAAGCTCTCCGAGCGGTATTATAAACTCCTGAAGATGCAGAAAAGAACCGGGGATATGGCGGAACACGGGGTTCTCCATCTGGATCTGCTGACTGCGGCGGGGAAAAAGGAAAAAGCGATGCAGGTCTACAGTGAATGCCGGAGGGCAAAAGCGGATTTTCTTCCCGGTGCGCCGTTTCTGTTCAAGCTGGGCGAATGGCTCAACGGGTCAGGCAAATCAAAGGACGCCCTGGGCGCTTACAACCGTCTGGTAAAAGCCCATCCCGCCGATCCTTTGGCACCCAAAGCCTGCTTCCGGGCCGCGCAGATTTTCCATGACCGTTTCATGAATCCCGAAAAGGCCCGGCAGATTCTCAACAGTGTAATACAGAAATACCCGGGCAGCGAAATCGAACCCCAGATCAGAAATTACATGGCGCATCTGTAAAACTGTAACCGGTCTGCAGGGGCACGCCCCCGTGCCTGCCCTTTGACAGGACAACTCCAGAGAGAGAGAGAGAGACATCTGCCCCTACGTGCCTTCGCGGGATGTGACCGAAATCTGTGCCTCCGGTGAATCCGGGTATCGCGACCGGAGAACCCGGAGGCATTTTTTTGCCTTTTCCCCGTTTCCCTTCCGCCGGTAGGCCCGGGCCAGTTTGAGCAGGGCCGTGGGCAGGGCGTGGTAATCCGGCTTCTGCTTCAGAAACATGGCGATCAGGCGTTCCGCATTCTCCAGTTCCCCGGAGACCGTAAAAACATGGATCATCCGGAAATAGAGATCCGGGGAAAGCCGGGGCCGTGTCACCTTTTCACTGTATTCCGCAAAGATATTCCGGGCCAGGGCGAATTTTGCCCGGTCCCGGGTGGTATTCTGCAGAAGCCGCCGGGTAATGGCGTGGAACCGTTCGTCTTCGGGATGATTCTTCCGGATATTGAACAGGTGGGTCATCACACCCGTATGTCCGGGATCCTTGATCAGCGCCGATTCCAGCAGCCGGTCCCCTTCGGTCATGTCAAGATTCTGCATCCGCTCCAGGGCGGCTTCCACAATGGGGGAGACTTCGTCCACCGGTTCCGGGTCGGCCAGGGCTTCGGTCTTCGGTCCCCGCATCACCTTTCCCTGCACCGCACCGATGATCCCGCCCGAGAGCAGGCCGCCGATGTGGGCCATATAGGCCACCTGGGTCATACCGCTGAAAAAGAGCTGGTAGAACTCATTCAGCAGCCAGACCGGAAAGAGGGCGATGGCCGGAACCCGGATGTAGTTGAAGTAGAATCCGAGGGAATAGAAAATCCGCACCCTGTGCCTGCCGTACAGCGCCGTGAATGCCCCCATGATGCCGGAAATGGCCCCCGATGCTCCGACGAGATGGTTCACCTCGCCACTGTAGACGAGTCCGTACAGGGCGACGGAACAGAGGCCGGTAATGAGGTAGGTCAGCAGGAAAAAAAACTTTCCGGAGCCCATCTCCAGCATGCAGCCGACCAGCCAGAGAAAAATCATGTTGCCGATCAGGTGGCCGGCCCCGCCGTGCAGAAACATGTGGGTAAAGGCGGTGATGACGGACGGTTCATCGGTATGGAAGGCATACCGGTAGGTGGTGATGCGTGCCAGCTTTTTTTCATAGGCATTGCGAAGCTGCCGCCAGTCGGCATAGGCGGGATCGTCAGGCGTGATGATTTCTTCATTTTCAAGGGCCTTCACAAATGACTCATCCTGGCTCATATTCCCGAAATTGATCTGCAGTATCTTGTCCTGCAGCGGGTCGGCCTCCGGATCGGCGGCATTCTGATCCGGAAGTCCCTTGTACGCCAGATACCGCTCCACTTCCATCTCTGCCAGACCGGAGACGAAATAGAATTTCAGCGCGTTCTGCCATTTGGCGTTGTCCCCCATCTGAAAGAACAGAAACACCAGACAGTTGATAACGATCAATCCGATGGTAACCAGAGGCGGATGACGCCAGCTCAGTTTTCCGGTGACAGGGATGATCAGCATGGTCCGATTCAATCTCCGGGAAATAAGGTCGGTTGTTTTGTGGGAATACGTCGGCTTCAGGAGTACTTACAATTTTTCTTCTGAATTTCCAACCGCTTTTTTGAAGGATCCGGCTTTTTTTCAGAGAAATCCGGCAGAGAAGGGGAGAGAAGCATTCTTTTCCGGCGGAATGATCCGGAATATACCGGTCCCGGGCGGCAGCACCGGGGGACCGGTAACGGGAGGGAAACGCTATCGGAGACGGTGCAGCAATGCCTCTTTCAGCAGCGGATCACCCAGGTCGCCGTATTCGTATTTGACCCGCAGGGTCGGTTTTTGGATATTCAGAATCCGCGGCAGGTTGATGGGCGTGGCGAACAGCACCAGATCACAGTCCGCCCGGTTGACGGTCTCTTCCAGTTCCGCCATCTGTTTTCTGCCGTACCCCATCGCCGGCAGTACCCGGTCAATGTGCGGATAGGCCGAAAAGGTGTTCTGAATGGAACCGACGGCGAAGGGGCGCGGGTCCACCAGTTCCGCTGCACCGTACCGCCGGGCCGCGATCAGCCCGGCGCCGAAATCCATTTCCCCGTGGGTGAGGGTGGGGCCGTCTTCCACCACCAGCACCCGTTTTCCCCGGACCGATTCCGGCTCATCCACCAGAATGGTGGAAGCGGCCATTACAATATCGGCTTCGGGCCGGTGGGTGCGGATGTTTGCGCAGACCGTATCCACGCCTTCCTGGGGCGCGGAATCGACCTTGTTCACCACGGCGATATCTGCCATCAGCAGGTTGGTTTCACCGGGATAGTACCGCAGTTCATGGCCGGGCCGGTGGGGATCGAAGACCACAATGTGGACCGTCGGCTGATAAAAGGGCGTGTCATTGTTGCCGCCGTCCCAGATGACCACATCCGCCTCTGTTTCCGCTTCTTTCAGAATCGCGCCGTAATCGACCCCGGCGTAGACCACAATGCCCCGGTCCACCAGGGGTTCGTATTCCTCCCGCTCTTCGATGGTGCACTGGTTCCGTTCAAAGTCCCCGTACGCTGAAAACCGCTGGACGGCCTGGGCACTCAGGTCGCCATAGGGCATGGGATGGCGCACCACCACGACCTGTTTACCCGCTTCCTTCAGAATTTCGGCCACTTTCCGGGTGGTCTGGGATTTGCCGCATCCGGTCCGGACCGCGCAGACGGCCACCACCGGTTTTTGGGATTTGAGCATGGTATAGGTCGCCCCGATGAGAATAAAATCCGCGCCCTTTGCCATGGCAAGGGATGCCTTGTGCATCACCGTCTCATGGGTCACGTCGCTGTAGGAAAAGGCCACCAGATCGACCCGGTGATCCCGGATCAGGGCGGCCAGCTCGGATTCCGGATAAATGGGGACGCCGTCGGGATACCGCTCTCCGGCCAGTTCCGGCGGGTAGCGGCGTCCTTCGATATCCGGAATCTGGGTTGCCGTAAAGGCGACCACTTCATAGCGGGGATTGTCCCGGAAATAGATGTTGAAATTGTGAAAATCCCGTCCGGCTGCCCCCATGATGATGACTTTTTCAATCATATCCGCTCCTGTCTGTCCGTAAAAAAAGCGCGGAAATATTTCTCCGCGCCTGATGAAACTGCTTCCTGTCTCCGCTGACCCCGGCTCCTGTTCCGGATGCCGCTGCGTTCCGGCGTGACGGAAACGGATCAGTAGATCGTGGTCGGTTCCTGTTCGATCACCGGGGTGGGATTGGCGTCACTGGTCAGCTCCAGCCGGAAGCGGACATTCCCCGCCTGGTTGGCCCGGGCCACCACTTCCCAGGTTGCCATTTCGCCGGGGCCGAGGGAATCCAGCTTACCGAACTGAAGGTTTTTTCCGTCGCTCTGGATATCGGTCTGCCCCTGCCCGCTCACAAATTCCATCTCTTCGGGGAGCGTTCCGGTCAGCGTCACGTTCAGGTCTTCCGCCGATCCCTGGTTCTTGACAGAAATATCATAGGTGGTGTTTTCCCCCACCGGAACCGGGTCGGTCATGTCCACGGTCTGAATCCGGATCGCCGGAAGGCCCGCAATGGCGGTGTCCAGCGTTCTGGCGACGGTTTCGGCGCAGTAGGCATCGGCCACGATCCGTGCATCGACATCACCGGGCTGCATCCGGGAAAAAGAGAGGGTAAATGTATTTTCCTCGCCCGGGGCCAGTCTGCCGACGGAAATCCGGTCTCCTTCCAGTGTCAGACTGGTATCGGAAATGGAAATATCCGTTACCGCCTCCGGCAGGTCCAGCCGGACCACCGCGTCCCGTACCGGATAGGAACCGGCATTTTCCACCTGGATTTCATATTCCGTGGCTTTGCTCAGTTCATCCTGTCCCTGTGAGGTGACATTCAGAGCCAGTTGCGGCTCGACAATTTCAACGCGGGACGTGTCGGACCGGACCCGCAGCTCGGATGAATCCAGCATGGCGGTGTTTTCAAACACCATTTCCCGTTCCGGGGAAAGGGCGACCATCTCCACCACCGTTTCACCGGCGGGAATCCGGCCAATATCGATGGAAATGGCCGCGTCTCCCTGTGCCGTCCGCATGCCTTCGGGCAGTTCTTCCTCAATCCGCGCCTGCTGTACCGGCGTCGAACCGGTGTTTTTCACCCGGTAGCGGACCATGAGTTCATCACAGCGGATGGCCTGCTGTACCGGCTGGCCGTCCGGCCCGGTGATCACCCGCTGGAACGTCATTTCCGGAAGATTGTATTCCATCTCATCCGCTGCACCGTACAGCGGTATCAGCAGTATGCACACGATCAGAAAAATCATCTGAATCAGTCGGTGTATTGTCATTGTGCCTCCTTATCGGAAAAAGGTAAATAGAAGAATCGTGTCTGCCTCTAATGGAAGCAGATGGACAGAGAAAAGAAATAGGGCACTTCCCCCATTCACCGGCGGATCGGACCTTATATTTCATTGCAGAGAACGAAATCCGGTTTAGGGCATCACCTGCTTTACATTGTGGCAGGAGAGAATTACAGTGGAATAAAAGCAACCAATGCCAATGAGAACAGAAGAGAGTGGAGAATGAAAAGAGTCGGACGATACAAGCTGCTGGGGCAACTGGGCCGGGGCGGCATGAGCAGTGTATTCAAGGTGGAAATGCCGGTGACGGGAAAGGTCGCCGCCATGAAACTTTTAAAGCCGGATGAACTCATGGTGGACCTGATGGGCATGGAGAATATCCGGAACCTCTTTTTTACCGAAGCCGTCACGATGGCGAACCTGCGACATCCCAACCTGGTGGATGTGTGGGACTGTGACGAATATAAGGGCCGGCCATTTTACATCATGGAGTATTTCTGCAACAACCTGGGAACCATGATCGGGGAAAGCTATGAGACGGAAAAG
>JBEPXL010000051.1:0-12394 GCA_041641935.1 Desulfobacteraceae bacterium
GGAAGTGCTGTGGCCCAAATCACGGATTCTGGAGGTCTACCTCAATCTCATCGAGTTCGGTCCCGGTATCTATGGTGTGGAAGCAGCCGGCAGGCACTACTTCGGCAAACCTGCTGCAAACCTGACAACTGACCAGGCGGCGCGGCTTGCGGCGGTGCTGCCCAATCCCTACCAATACCAGGTCAAGCCTCCCTCCGCGTATGTGACCAGACGCAGCGAATGGATTCAGCAACAGATGCGGCAGCTCGGGACGGGAACACTGGAGGCGGTGGAAGCGGAGTAGAAAGGGCAGGCCCATGGGCCTGCCCCTGTATGATGCCATGAATCCGGCTGGTGTATTTACTTCTTTTTGGAACTCAGTTCCGGGAACTGATGGTAGTGGTACTCATTGGCCGAAGCAACTTCATCCTTCTTTTTCTTCTCTTCGGTTTCCCTGAGTTCTATTCTTCGGATTTTCCCGCTGATGGTCTTGGGCAGTTCATCCACAAATTCGATAATTCTGGGGATCTTGAATTTGGCCAGCACGTTGATGGTGTGCTGAAACAGTTCCAGGGCCAGTTCCCGGGAGGGCTTGTGAGTGGGAGAAAGAATCACATAGGCCTTCACCAGCTGATACCGCTGGGGATCGGGTGTTCCCACGACAGCAGCCTCCATGACGGCAGGATGTTCGATCAGTGCGCTTTCCACTTCAAAGGGACCGACGCGGTAATCGGAGGATTTGATCACATCATCCGACCGGCCGACAAACCACCAGTAGCCGTCTTTGTCAAAGAGGGCCTTGTCTCCGGTGAAATACATATTGTTCTGGAAAGCCGCCTGGGTTTTTTCCGGATTATCGATATATTCCTGGAACAGCCCCAGTGCTCTCCATCTGCTCAGGCGGATCACAATATGGCCGGGTTCGTCGGGGGTGGTGATTTCCTTTCCTTCGTCATCGGTCAGAATGACATCGTACATTTCAGAGGGATAGCCGAAGGAACCGAACCGCATTTTGCCTTCCATCCAGGGCGGATTGCCGATCATACTGGTCGATTCGGTCTGGCCGTAGAAATCCCGGATTTCGGTTCCGGTCGCCTTTTTCCACTGTTCGATCACTTCCGGGTTCAGCGGCTCACCGGCGCTCAGGGAGTACTTCATTGCGCTGAAATCAAACTGGCCCAGATCGAGCCCCACAAAGGCACGCCAGGCGGTGGGCGGTGCACAGAAGGAATTCACCTTGTACTTTGAAATTGTGGCGATGTATTTTTTGACATCCAGCGCCGTAAAGGCGAAACCGGTGGCGGTAGCCCCCATGTTGAACGGGGCGAAGAAGCTGCTCCAGGCCCATTTGGCCCAGCCGGGTGCGCTCAGGTTGTGGTGAATGTTGCCGGGTTCAAGCCCCTGTATGATGGCGGTGGAGAGATGGCCCACGGGATAGGATGTGGCGCTGTGACCTACCCGTTTGGGGAGCCCTGTGGTTCCGGAGGTGAAAAAGCAGAACAGGACGTCGTCCTTGCCGACTTCGGCAGGTTCCGCTTCGGGAGATTCGCTGTCCAGTTCCTCATAGGAGACCCATCCATCACTTTTCCCCAGTACGATTTTTGCCTTGGGTGTGACGCCGACTTCCTTCAGGGCATCGTCCACCAGCTGGGTGAGTCCCTCAAAGGCGATGATCACATCCGGCCTGTAGGATTCAAAGCGGAACTGTATTTCTCTTTCGGTCATGGTGGTGGCGGTGGGAACCGAAACCATGCCGCCTTTGATTCCCGCAAAGGAAGCAAACCATGTTTCCGGAACAATCGGCGTCAGCATGTACAGGTTGTCGCCCTGGTTTACGCCCTTCTTCCTTATAAAATTCAGGAACTTGTTTCCATTTGCCGCCAGTTCCCGGTAGGTGAACTGCCGCTCGGCGTCGGTATCGAGGTCCGTCCAGATGAGAGCGAGCTGATCGCCCCTTTCCTTCACATGCATTCCTTCAAAGATTTCAGCGGCCCAGTTGAATTTATCCGGCAGAGCGGTTGTATTCAGTTTTTCAAAAAAAGCCTTTGCCGCTGCTTTTCGTTCATCCATGTTCCGGATGACATTGACCGCCATCGCATCTCTGTAAACGCTTTCCAATGACATACCCCTCATCCCTTTTTGATGGTTTCCCGTTGCCGGCATGAGCGGCAACCGGTATCATTTCATCCCTTGCCTTTGGCTATGTAAAATGGCCTACCGTTCTGATTTCCCTCCTTTATTTCGTTCAGAGCGGAAAAACCGGTGATCGTTTCTCTCCTCCCGCCTTCCATTCTGAACGAGCGATCAGTCGATAAACCATACTGCCTACATATTCGTCTATCTATTAATTGTCAATCATTTTTTTAAGCACCCCCACCGTGTACGGCTGATGGGCAGGTTGAATCCGGATTCCGGCAAATGGTTCTTCTTCAATATCTGGAAAACAGTTGCACTTTATGGTAGGAGAGTTGTGCAGAAAAAAAGAAATCGCTGATAACGGGAGAAGTGGATGAACAGGAAAAAAACTTTCAGTACAATATTCTACGCCCTTCTCACATTAATAACAGCGGTGTATCTGTTCATGCCGGGAGATGTCATTTCCCATTCAAAGCCTGTCTGGAATTGCGAGTACAGAAACGACCATTGGGAATGCACGGTCTCCTGTCAGGTTACCAATCATTCGGATTATAAGGAAAAACGGAAGGTCAGCATCAGAGGTTTTCGGATTATAAGTACCAGCTACAGCAGCTCTGCATCAATTGTCGGGGAAAAAACAGTTAAAATTGAAGTAAAGCCGTATGAAGTCTACGACTTTCAGGAAGTCATTTTTCCCCGGAAAAAACCGGATCGAATCAATATCAACATATGGGAAGAGAGTTCAACAAAATGACCGTACAGACCGCCACAGTTGCAGATTTCAACCCCTGGCTCACGCTGGCAAGAGAATTCGAACCCCTCTTCGGCCCCATGTCGGATGATCCGTTTTTTCAGACCGCCCTCCTGCAGGCAATCCGGGCGGGCTTTGCCTTCTGCATCCATGAGCTGCCACCGTCCCCGGAAGGCGGTATCCTGTGCGGCGGAATCGTCATCGCTCCTGCCGGAAACGAGATCGCATGGCTGGCGGTATCGGAGAAACACAAGGGAAACGGATACGGCAAAGCGCTTCTGGCGCATGGAATTGAGCAGCTGGATGGCAGGAAAAGGGTCTCCGTTCAGACGTTCGATGAAACTGTTCCCGAAGGCATTGCGGCGCGAAAACTGTATCAGCAGTTCGGTTTTTCGGATGATCGGCCGGCAGAGGAAAACCCGGCAGGCATTCCGACGGTGATCATGATCCGGGAGGCGGGCTTACGCTGATTTCCCACCGGTTTTCATTGACGGGATCGGCTTGGATTTCCACATCCAGAAATTTCCGGATCACGGCCATGTTCGTGTGGGTATGGAGCGTCGGGGAAAGGGTGCGATACCGGCCTCCGGCAGCCAGCGCAAGCGGAATCAGAATCTGATCCGCCAGGTGAGGCCCCACCGGTACATCGGCGGCCAGATATTCCTTTACCGCTCTGACCACCCGCCCGGCAACCTTTTCGGCTGTGACACCACGCTGACCGATACCGGCAAAAACTTCCACCAGCCGGTCGCTTTCGACATCCACGGTGACATAATTACCGGGACTGCGGGAATGGCTGATTTCCTCCACCTGCAGCACATCCGGTCGCAGGGAAAGCCGTTCCCGGATCACCTTCAGTTCCCGTTCTGCGATGTGTCGCGGCAGTTTCGCCACCACGGCGCGGGCGGCAGTGCTGTGGACCCGTCCCCTTTCCACCAGTTCCACCGGCTGCGCAGTTCCGGCCGGACGGATCACGGCGGTAAACGTTCCGCCGCCGACGGGCAGGAAACCGGGCCGGGTCAGGGTCGCCGTCACCTCATGCCCTGTCTGATGGACCACCGGAAGAAAACTTCTTTCGATAAAATCGAACGGGGGCGCGTGGGGAATATGGGTTCCGCCCTCGACGGTCACTTCGGAGGTTCCCTCGGCCATCAGCAGCGCCGGCAGCACCGTCTGAAACACCAGTGTCGCGCTGCCGGCCGTCCCGACGGAAAAGTGGTAGCGTCCGGCATGGACAGCACCGGGAATGAAGGTCAGGGAGGTGGAGCCGACCTCCCCGCCGGTCACCTGACCGCCCCCGACCGCGGCCGCCGCATTGACGGCGGTCAGATGCTGGCGCATCAGTCCCGGTTTCTTCCGCTTTGCCCGGATGCGGTCGATCCGGAACGGCTTTCCCGTCACCAGGGAGAGTGCCAGGGATGTCCGCAGGATCTGGCCGCCGCCTTCTCCGTATGCGCCGTCAATCTGAATCATGGGCTGAATCATGGGAATTCTCCGTCGCACGATGTCGGACAAAAACCTTTCCGAGGTCGATCATCAGACCCGGCAGTGTCGCCGGTTCCACTGTATCTTTTTCCGAACAGGACTTCTGCGGGCCATACCGGTGGTCCGGGCCCAGCAGGTGGACATTGACGATGCGGTAATCGGGATGGACAAGCCAGTACTCTCTCACCCCGGCCTGCTGATAAAGCTCGTATTTTTCGATATAATCTCTGGAGGCCGTGGCGGGGGAAATGATTTCGATAATCCAGTCCGGCGCGCCCCGGCATCCCCGTTCATCCAGTTTTTCCGGATTGCATACCACAAGAATATCCGGCTGCACCACGTTTACAATCTCCTCATCGGCCTCATCCGCTGCGGGCAGACGAACATCAAATGGCGCGGTAAAGACTTCACAGTCCCGTCCGCTCAGGAAGCCATGAATGCGTGCAGCCAGTTCCATCGATACCCGCTGGTGCTCCGTGGACGGTGACGGACTCATGTCATAAAACATCCCGCCGATCAGTTCCGCTCGCCGGTCGTCCTGCAGGCGCAGGTAATCCCCATAGGTAAAGCGTCCGTTTTCACGATGACGGGTTGCCGGTGAAGAGAGCATCCGATGCCTCCTTTGCTTTCACAGTCATAATATGGTATTCAGCATAGAGAATGAGAAGGGATTCCGTCAAGGTATTCCCGTTCTCTTCCGATCCCGCCAATCCGCTTACCCCTCAGACCTGCAATGGGACATGAAGTCCCGTATATTTTTTCTCAGGCAGGCATCTGACGGGATAACGCCAGCATCGGAGGTGAAGTCTATGATCGATATCATCCATGTGGAAGACAACATCACCATCGGGGACTACGAAAAGGTCGTCTTTCTTTCCAGAGCAGTCGATGAAATGCTGCAGAAAGTCAATCCGCTGCTTCCGGACCTGCATAACCGGACGATCTGGATGGTCAACTCCACTGCCCGGGGAGGCGGGGTCGCGGAAATGCTGCCCCGGATGATTTCCCTCATGCGCGGCCTGGGTCTGGATGTCCGCTGGGCGGTCATCCAGACGGACAACCAGGTCTTTTTCCGGCTGACCAAGAATATCCACAACCTGATTCACGGCGCCGGGGAACTCACCCTCGATGAAGAAAAACGCAGCGTCTTTGAAGCGGTCAACCGCGAAAATGCCGACAGCCTGAAACAGCACATCAAGCCGGGGGACATTCTCATTGTCCATGATCCGCAGCCCATGCCGCTGGGCCGGATGCTGAAGGCCGAACTGGATATCCATACCATCTGGCGGTGTCATATCGGCCTCGGGGAAAGCACCGAACGGACCCGTCATGCCTGGGATTTCCTCCGGAAGTATGCCGACGGCTACGACCATGCGGTGTTTACCGCTCCGGCCTATGTACCGGATTATCTGAAACACAACTACCGTATAATCCATCCGGCCATCGATCCGTTCAACCATAAAAACCGGGATCTGGATCCGGTCAAGCTCATGGGGATTCTCTGCAACGCGTCACTGGCAAAGCCCCACCAGCCGATTGTAACGCCGCCCTTTCAATATCCTGCCCAGCGGATGCAGAAAGACGGCAGCTTCGGGCCTGCCACGGAACCCGATGAAATCGGCCTCTTTTTCCGGCCCATTGTCACGGAAATCTCCCGGTGGGACCGTCTCAAGGGGTTCCTGCCGCTGATGAAGGGGTTTGCCGAAATGAAACAGCAGGCCCTGGGGCGGTCCGGAGAGGAATGGAAAAGAAAGCGGCACAGACGGCGAATGGATATTGTGCGGCTGGTGCTGGCCGGACCGGACCCGAGTTCGATTCAGGATGATCCGGAAGGTCTGGAGGTCATGGCGGAACTGACGGATACCTATACCGCCCTGCCCGATGATCTGCAGAAAGACATTGTCATCCTTGCCCTTCCCATGCAGTCGCGCAAGGAAAACGCCCTCATGGTCAACGTACTCCAGCGGGTGTCGCTGGTTGTGGTCCAGAATTCCCTGCAGGAAGGATTCGGACTCACCGTCACCGAAGCCATGTGGAAACGAAAACCGATTTTCGCCTCTCACGCGACCGGTATCCGCCAGCAGATCGACCACGGAGAGGACGGCTGCATCAATCCCCGTCCCGAAGATGAATGCGAGATTGCCCGCCAGCTGGAAATGCTGATTCAGAGCGATCAGGACCGGGACCGGCTGGGAGCCAACGCCCAGCGGAAGGTATACGAAAAGTTCCTGGTCTTCACCCAGATTGCCAACTGGATTGAAACCATGCAGGATGTGGTCCGTAACGGCTCCTCGCCCCGGAACACCTCCCCGTGACGGCAGTTCACCGGCAACCCCGCGAAAGGAATTTCTGTGACAGACGCTGATATACGTCTCATCGACGCATCCCCTCTTCCCTATCTTATGTCAACGCCCGTTTCACCTGCGGCCTTTGATGAAACATGGCCGGTGCTCTTTTTTCTCCACGGCTATGACGAAGCCGCGCCGCTGGAGATTCACGAGGCCCTCACCCGTCACGGACCGCTGCACCCGGGCAATCCCTCGATGATAACAGAGAAGTTTCTGGTCGTCGCGCCGCAGCTGCCGTCTCCGGGCGGCGATGTGTGGTTCCGATACGCTGACACCGTTCGCCAGATTGTGACGGAGGTGCAGGTTCTGTTCAATGGTGACCCGCATCGCACCTACCTCACCGGTTTCAGCTTCGGCGGCAACGGCGTTTTTGATCTCGGCAGGACACAGCAGGATCTATGGGCCGCGCTCTGGCCGACCGATCCGACACGGGTTCCGGAAACCGTCCTGCCGCGACCGGTATGGCTCTCGGCCGGCGCGGCTGCCCGACGAAGTGAAAGCAGGTTTGTCCAGTATCTGGATCTGACGTCTGTGACCGATACGGTCCAGAGCGACCGGATCTATCTGGACCAGGGAGCGGATCATGTGGGATCGGCCCGGCTGGCCTACGGGGATGAACGGATTTACCGCTGGCTCCTGTCCCGCAGCTTTCCGGCGGCGGCATAATTTTCAGAGAGAATGGATGGCAGAGATGACGGACGGGAGTACAATCGACACCGAACAGCTCAAGCGATGGCGTCTGATTCTGGGAAACAGCGCCCAGGAAACCCTGAACGGGTACGGCGGATTTGCGCTTTCATCCGATCAGCAGACAATGGATGAAGCGCTGGCGGCCATCTATGACGAAACCGGTGCGGCGGACGGAGACCGGCGCAGCGCGGGACACGGGCCGTCCGCGCCCCGGCTGGCGAAATGGCTGGGGGATATCCGGACCTATTTCACCGAAGACGTGGTGGCGGTGATCCAGAATGACGCCATTGAACGGAAAGGGCTGACCCGGCTTCTCTTTGAGCCGGAGATGCTCCGGAATGTCACACCGGATGTCCGTCTGGTGGGCACGCTGATGGCACTGAAGGGGCAGATTCCCGAACAGACCCGGGAGACGGCCCGCATGGTCGTCCGGACAGTAGTGGAACAGATTCAGCGGCTTCTGGAACAGCAGATCCGGCAGGCCGTCACCGGTGCGCTGAACCGGCGGGAACACTCCCCCATTCCCCACGCCGGCAGCATTGACTGGCGGCGCACCATTCAGCGGAACCTGAAACACTACAATCTCCAGCGGCGCAGACTCATCCCGGAACACGTCTACTTCTTCGCCCGGGCCCGTCCCCGGCACCACTGGACCGTCATCGTGGCGATGGACCAGAGCGGTTCCATGGCGGATTCGGTGGTCTACGGGGCTGTCACCGGATCGATTTTTGCCTCTCTTCCGGCCCTGAAAACAAGGGTCGTTGCCTTTGATACGGAGGTAGTGGATCTGACGGAAACCTGCGGGGATGATCCGGTGGAGATGCTCTTCGGCATTCAACTGGGCGGGGGAACGGATATCAACAAAGCGGTTGCCTACTGCGAAGGATTCATTACCGATCCCGCCCGTACCCTTTTTATCCTGATCACGGATCTGTATGAAGGCGGCAACGCACCCCAGCTGGTGCGGCGTCTCGGGGAGATGCGGGAATCCGGTGTCCGGACGATGGTACTCCTGGCCCTGTCCGACAGCGGTGTACCGTCCTTTGACCACGGCATGGCGAACCGAATCAGCGGGCACGGCATTCCCTGTTTCGGATGCACACCGGGAAAGCTGCCCGAACTGCTGGCCGGGGCGCTCCGGGGGGATGATCTTCAGGCGGTTTCAGACCGGGTCCGGGAAGGTTCCGGAAGATAGCGGGAGCAATATGACCATTGACGACACCATCCGCATCGAACATGTCATCTCCTGTATGTAAAGGTATCGGGCAGGGATGAAAACCTGGAAGCGGTTACAGGTTCTTTTTTTCTTCCTCCCGGAGAAGTTCGGCGATCAGGGCATTGGCCCGGCGCCGCAGCAGAATGCGCCACACCGTCACAACAGGCCACAGCAGTTTCCATGTCATCAGGAAAGCCCCTTTCCAGGTGGGACGATAGGCACTTTCCATTTCATCCAGATAAAAATACCCCACCCGCACCTGATTCTCGTACACCTGCCGTATGGATTCATACACCGCATTCACCTCCCGTCCCTCGCCGGGAAAAAACGGTCTCATGCCGCCGGCATGGCGTTCCACCAGCCGCCGGTGGAGAATGTAGAGATGCCGGGGGTCTGCGATATGCGGAAACGCAAACACACGCCGGTCCGGCGGGTAGTAGCAGACATCCAGCTGGGGATTGTTGTTGGTCAGAATCTCGACACCGCTTCTGAACTCGCTTGCATATTCAATGTAGTAGATTTCGACAGGATTTTTCTCCTGACCGGAGGTGGCAAAGACCGCCATGACCAGGGTATTGTCCGCAGGCTTGCTCATCAGTGCAAAATAGAGCTGCTGCTTCTCCTGGGCCTCCCATGAAAAGTAGCCGGCGAAGGTAAACCCCATCTCCCCCAGCAGGGTGACCGACTCGATGAAGAAATCCGCCGTATCCTCCGGCAGACTGCGCGGATCAAAGGGCTTGAAAGACGGATGCGCCGGCTGCCTCTGGCGGGCGTGGATCAGGAAGGGCCCTGCAATCCCGGGCAGGATGGTCCGGATCAGTATAATACCGGCAATGATGTAAAGCAGAATCTGGATCACTGTCATCAATTATCTCTTGTTTCAGAAAAGAACGACATCGTCCTCGCCGGACCGCCGGATATCCTTCTGGATCCGGTCCCGGACCCGCCGTTCCTGGACGGCCAGAGCGGTATACTGAACCGGTTTGCCACGCTTGAGAAACACGTCGTTTGTATCGGTATGGAAGTAGATTCGCCGGGACTGACCGCCGCCCACATCCTGGTTCAGCAGCTGAATCGACTCCGTCCTGAAAAATTCCAGGGCAAATTCCACATTCTTGCGGCCCATGCTGTTCTCCTCGGGAATGGTGGACAGGGTCCGCGCTCCTCCGAAGAGCTTGGCCACGAGCCGGCGGCGGTCGCCGCCCAGCCGCATGATTCCGTTGATCAGCAGTTCCATGGCATTGATGCCGTAGCGGGCCGCGTCGTCATAATGTTTCAGGTCCGCCCGTCCGGGCATGAGAATATGGTTCATGCCCCCGATCCGGTTCACCGGATCGAACAGGCAGACCGCCACACAGGAGCCGAGCAGGGTATAGATCACCGATGGCCGCCGGCTGGCGTGATAGTCACCGATATGGATACGGATGAGGGGCTTTTTCATGCCCCCTCACGATGGGTGGCGCAGGCCCGGAGTACCCCGGACGGTATGGCGTCCAGCGGCAGAATCTTGTCCACACCGCCCCGCTTGATCGCTTCGTTGGGCATGCCGAACACGACACAGCTGGCTTCATCCTGGGCAATATTGTAGGCGCCCGCCCCCTTCATCTCTTCCATCCCTCTGGCCCCGTCGTCCCCCATGCCGGTCATGATCACCCCCACCGCATTTTTTCCGGCATACCGGGCGGCCGACCGGAAGAGGACATCCACCGAAGGGCGGTGGCGGCAGACCAGGGGGCCGTCCTTGACGTCCACATAGTACCGGGCCCCGCTCCGCTTCAGAAGGATGTGGCGGTTTCCCGGTCCGATCAGCGCCCGTCCCCGGAGAACCGTGTCGCCGTTTTCGGCCTCTTTCACCTCGATGCGGCACAGGGTGTTGAGGCGCTGGGCAAAGGCCCGGGTAAAATGCTCGGGCATGTGCTGGACAATCACGATCCCCGGCGCGTCGAGGGGAAGGGTTTCCAGAAAAAACCGGAGCGCTTCGGTGCCGCCGGTGGATGCGCCGACCACCACCACCCGTTCGGTGGTACGGGCCATGGATTTGGCCGAGGGCGGCGGCATGACGACATCGGCGGTCAGTTTCTTTTCAACCCGGGAGCGGGAGGGGGAAATCGGTTTCAGGCGGGCCCGGGTCGCCGCCTTGACGGAATCACAGATCGTGATCCGTGATTCTTCCAGAAATTTCCGGGCCCCCAGCCGCGGTTTCAGAATGATATCCACCGCACCGTACTCCAGCGCCTTGAGGGTGGTTTCGCACCCTTTTTCCGTCAGACTGGAGCACATCACCACCGGTATCGGATGCTGGCTCATCACCTTCTGCAGAAAGGTAATCCCGTCCATCCGCGGCATTTCCACATCCAGGGTAATCACGTCCGGGACTTCCTTGTTGATCTTGTTGGCCGCAATGTACGGGTCCGCAGCGGTTCCCGTCACCTCGATCTCCGGGTCCGACGACAGAATCTCCCTGAGCGTCTGCCGGACAATCGCGGAATCATCCACCACCAGCACCTTGATCTTCTTTTTCATCTCATACACTCTCCCTGTCCCCGTTCTCCTCCCCTTCGGCAGAAAAGATCCGGTCGATATCCGGCACAATGACCAGACGGCCGTCATATTCCCCCACGGCCCGGATGAAATCCGTCCTGAGCCGCGTTCCGAGTCGGGGCGGGGGTATCATCCGGCCGGTATCGAGGTCGATCACCTCACGGACCCCGTCGGCCAGGGCGGCCACCGGTGTCGGTTCGTCGTCGATGGTCACATCCAGGATCACCAGACAGGCATCTTCGGTGGTCTTTTCAAATGCGCCGAGGCCCAGCCGCCGTCCCAGGTCGACAACCCCCACCACACTGCCCCGCAGATTCATGACCCCCCGGAGATAATCCGGCATCCGGGGAACCGGCGTAACGGCAGGAATATCCACCACTTCCCGTACCTGTTCGACCGCCAGTGCAAAGATTTCCCCGCCCAGCACAAAGGTGAGAAAGGAGGCTGCCTCTCCGTCACGGTCCCGGTCCGGTTCCGGTTCCGTCGCTTCTTTCCCCTGCTGCGGGTCACTAATACTTTTCGAATCCATCATCCGGCGGCTCCGGGTCATCCAGATGGAGGATGGTTTTCCGGCTGACCTCCATCCCCTGCGGCCTGCGGGACCGGTCGGCCATCGCACGCCGCCGGTTCACCGGCGGGGCCTGCCCTTCCGGGAGGGGAGCGGCAGGGGCGTCTATCTTGAAAAAACCGGAAATTTCACGGAGCTGATCAGCCTGCCCCGACAGTTCCTCACTGGTGGCGGCCATTTGCTGAATGGCGCTGGCATTCTGCTGCACCACATTGTCCAGCTGCTGCATCGACTGGGTCACCTGCCGGATACCGTTGGCCTGTTCGGCACTGGAGGCGTCGATCTCCTGGACCAGTTCCGAGGTTTTGCGGATTTCGGGCACGATGTTCTGGATCAGCTGCCCGGCGGCCTCGGCGATTTCCACACTGCTCCCCGACAGGTTGCCGATCTCCTTGGCGGCGGTCTGACTCCGCTCGGCCAGCTTCCGCACCTCTGCCGCCACCACGGCAAACCCGCGGCCGTGCTCTCCGGCACGGGCCGCTTCAATGGCGGCATTCAGTGCCAGCATGTTGGTCTGGCGGGCAATCTCCTCGATGATGCCGATCTTGTCGGCAATCCGCTTCATGGCCTTTACCGTCTCACTGACGGACTGACCGCCTGTTTCGGCATCAGAGGAGACTTTCCCGGCAATGGCCGATGTCTGTCGGGCATTGTCGGCATTCTGGGCCACTGTGCTGTTG
>JBEPXL010000052.1:0-12374 GCA_041641935.1 Desulfobacteraceae bacterium
GTTCCTGCAGATACGCCCGCAGCAGTTCCCGGTTATCCGCAATATCATCAACGATCAGGATGGCGGAACCGGAAAAATCGACATCGCCGGTATCGATCGGTGCTTCGACAGTCACAGGAGCATCCATCCGCCTGAGCGTTCTGAACAGAAGGGTAAACTGACTTCCCCTCTCCGGATTGCCGGCAATGGAAATGGTTCCGTTCATCATTTCCGTCAGCCGCCGGGTAATGGTCAGTCCGAGGCCGGTTCCGCCATACCGGTTATCCTGCCCCTCCTGCTGTTCGAAGGCTTTGAAAATCTGTTCCCGCTGGTCTTCCGGGATGCCGATGCCGGTATCCGAAATATCGATGATCAGATCCAGAACATTACCGTCCCCGTCGTGGGGGCAGGTCCGCGCCACAATTCTGATGTATCCGGTTTCCGTGAACTTGACGGCATTGCCCACCAGGTTCATCAGTATCTGCCGCAGCCGGGCGCCATCCATCAGCAGATATTCCGGCACTTCCGGATGGATTTCCGTAATCAGCATCAGTCCTTTATCGGAAATCTTTACGGAGAAGATGCCTTCGATCTCTGTCAGAAGAAAGCGGAGATGAACGGGACTGTACGTCAGCGACAGCTTGCCTGCCTCGATCCTGGCCAGGTCGAGAATGTCGTCGATGAGCCGGAGAAGGGATTTTCCGGCTGATGCGATCAGGGAAAGGTAGCGCCGCTGACTGCCGTCTTCAATCTGTTGTTCCAGAATCTCCGAAAACCCCAGAATCGCGTTCATGGGCGTCCGGATTTCATGGCTCATGTTGGCCAGAAATTCGCTCTTGGCGTGGCTGGCCGTCTCTGCCCGCTGTTTTTCCCGGACGATCTGCCCCTCATACCGGTACCGGAGAATCGCCAGGGCATACATGGCGGCCAGCCGTTCCACTGTTTCCAGTTCTTTTTCCGAATAGCCGCCCCTGCGGTTGCCCAGGGCGATCTGGCCGAGAATTTCATCATTGGCGATGACCGGAACGGACAGATAACTGTGAAGGGGAATGTGTCCCGGCGGCAGTCCCTTCGCCGACAGATGCCGGTCCGGTGAGTTGGTATAAAAGGAGGTCCGGGTATTGAGGGCGTGTCCCCAGAGTCCTTCATAGCCGTTTTCGGTCCGGGGAAACACATTGCCTCTGTTTTCCACTCCGCAGCGGTCGTCGGCAAGCATCTTTATCAGGGTATGGCTGACCATGTTGCCGGTTTCCGGGTCCATTGAGCCCACATACCCGATCTCGCTCCGGGTCAGTTCCAGGGCCATCCGGTGCAGGGTTTCCGCCGTCTGTTCCAGCGAAAGGTCCGCTGAAAGAACACTCTCCGCCAGCCGGGCCAGGGAATGGTTCAGGCGGCTTTCCACAGCCAGGGCCTGTTCCGCCAGCTTCCGTTCGGTAATGTCCTGGGTAGCGCCGTAGACCGTAAAGGGCTGGTCCGGTCCCTGCCAGTCGATGGGCCGTCCGGTATCATGAAGCCAGCGCATTTCTCCATTGAAATTCGTGATCCGGTATTGATTACTGTAGGCTTTCCCGTGCTGAATGAGGCGGGCAAAGTTTTCTATAATGGCGGGAAGGTCTTCCGGATAGATCAATTCTGTCCAGTTCATATCGCTTTCGATAAACGTGACAGAAGAGACACCGATCATGCGTTCAAATGCCTCGGTGGTCCACAGAATCTCGAACCGGCCTTCGGGAAATACTCTGAGGGAATAGGCGTAATCGGAAATCATTTCGGAAATCAGACGGTACCGCAGTTCATTTTCGGCCAGGGAGATTTCGATCATCTTCCGCTCGGTAATGTCCTGAAAGGTTCCCATCATGTGGATGACCTTCCCGTTTTCCACGACCGGCTGCCCGATGGTCCGGACCCATCGCCGGTTTCCCCGGGCGGTCAGGATCTCCAGTTCCAGATCATAGGGAACACCGGCAGACAAAGCCCGCTCGACCGCTTTCCGGAGAATGGGCCGGTACTCGGGCATGTAATAGCTGATGCCCTTTTCAGCATCTATTTCACTTCCGGGAATTTCCTCATGGATAGAATAAATCTCATCTGTCCAGGACACGCGCTGTGTTTCCGGATCAATGGCCCATCCGCCGACGCGGGCAATGCGCTGGGTCATCTCCAGGAGGGTCCGGCTTTTCCGGAGCGCTGTCTCCGTTGCCTTCTGATCATGTTCCTCCTGTCCAGCGACAGAGCCGGCGGACGTTCCGCCGGCATCACCGGTGAACTGGCGGCAGGATTCCTCCGACCTGCTTTCCAGCGCCAGGTTCCGGCGCGACAGTTCCCGGTTTTCCCGCCACATTTCCCGGACGAGGGACTTGAGTTCATCAACATCACTGTCCTGTTCCGTACGGGAGAGAACTTCTTCTATTCTATCGTATAAAGCGTTCATCGAAGATGCAGTTCTCCATTCTGTGCGATCGTGTTACTGCCTGACCATACCGTATCGAACCGGTTTGAAAAGCGATTCATTAAATCAGCACGCCAAAAACCATTGTCCTGCGGGAATGGATCAGCATACCCTGTTTCCGTTCATCATAACAGAGATAGTAAAGCGTGCAGACAGGCCGGAACGGATCTGGATGGAGAATAGCGGGCGCAGCACAGGACAACCTCTTATAATGAGAAATAATTATTACATTTTATAACAAATTGCAACCGGCGAATCAAGATTCAAAAACAGACCGGAACGGCATCCTTTTCCGGAGGCATTTTCCGTGGCGAAAAAGAAGCCCGCGCCCCGGATGAAACTGGATGAAATCGGGTATTGATTGTTTCGGACAGGCGGTATAGGTACTATAAGAGAAATGAATTTTCCCAGGACTTTGAACCGAATACAGGAGGGGAATGATGGAGAAGAAGGAGTTTATCCGCCAGATCGATCTGGAAGGCCGCACCTATGAATTCTACGACATGAATCTGCTTCAGGAAAAAGGGCTTGCCGATATCCGGCGGCTTCCGTTTTCGATCCGGATTCTGGTGGAAAACCTGCTGAGAAAACTGGATGACACGGTGGTAAAAGAGGAAGACCTGCTGGCCATCGCCAAATGGCAGAAGCGGTATGAAGCGCCGGTGGAGATTCCCTATCATCCGGGCCGGGTGCTGATGCAGGATTTCACCGGGGTTCCGGCGGTGGTGGATCTGGCGGCCATGCGGGACGCGGTCAAAAATCTCGGCGGTGATCCGCGAAAGATCAATCCCCTGATTCCTGTCGAGTTGATTGTCGATCACTCGGTTCAGGTCGATTACTATGGCACCAATCAGTCCCTGACCCGGAACGTCGCCAAGGAATACGAACGCAACGGCGAACGGTACGCGCTGCTCAAGTGGGCCCAGAAGAGCTTTGACAACTTCCGGGTGGTTCCCCCCAACTCCGGTATCTGCCATCAGGTCAACCTGGAATATCTTGGCCGTGTCATCACCACCGAGGGAAGCGACGGCCGCACCCTGGCCTATCCCGATACGCTGGTCGGAACCGACTCCCATACCACCATGATCAACGGCGTCGGCGTCATGGGCTGGGGCGTCGGCGGCATCGAGGCCGAAGCGGTCATGCTGGGACAGCCCTATTTCATGGCCATTCCCGAAGTGATCGGCGTCCGGATGACCGGCGAACTCCGCCCCGGCATCACCGCCACGGACCTGGTGCTGACGGTGACGGAAATGCTCCGGAAGCACAAGGTGGTGGAAAAGTTCGTGGAATACTTCGGCCCCGGCATGAAAAAACTGACCGTCCCGGACCGGGCCACCATCGCCAACATGAGCCCTGAATACGGTGCGACAATGGGCTTTTTTCCCATTGATGAAAAGACCATCGACTACCTGAATCTGACCAACCGGGATGAGCGGGCGAAAGTGGTCGATGCCTGCGCCAGGGAGATGGGGCTTTTCTACACCGGTGACGAAGAACCGGAATATACGGATGTGCTGGAAGTGGATCTGACAACGGTGGAACCCTCCCTGGCCGGACCGTCCCGCCCCCAGGACCGGATCGTCATCCATAAAATGGAAGAGAGTTTCCAGGATCTGCTGGAATGCGACTATGAACGGGACGCGGACATGGACCTGATTTCGAAGTTTCTGGACGAGTCGGGCAGTGAAACGTCCCGTGAAAAGTATTGTGAACCCACCGGCCATCGCCGCTTCGTCGTGACCATCAACGGCCAGGAAATGAGCATCAGCGACGGCAGCATCGTGATTGCGGCCATTACCTCCTGTACCAACACCTCCAATCCCTTTGTTCTGATGGGCGCCGGTCTGCTCGCCAAAAAGGCGGTGGAGCGGGGGCTCAGGGTGCCGCCGTATGTCAAGACCTCTCTGGTTCCCGGCTCCAAAGTCGTGGTCGATTATCTGGAAGACGCCGGTCTGATTCCCTATCTGGAGGCCCTTGGTTTTCATCTGGCCGGTTTCGGCTGCACCACCTGCATCGGCAACAGCGGCCCGCTGCATCCCCAGCTGGAACAGCTGATCAAGGAAAATGACCTGACCGTTGCCTCCATTCTCTCCGGAAACCGGAATTTCGAAGCGCGGATTCATCAGCTGGTGAAAGGCAATTATCTGGCGTCTCCCATGCTTGTCGTCGCCTTTGCACTGGCCGGACGCATCAACATTGATCTGCTCCGGCGGCCCATCGGCATCGATCCCAACGGCAACCCGGTGTTCCTGAAGGAGATCTGGCCCCGGAACCGGGAGATTGAACCGCTTGTCAAACAGCATGTCCATCCGGAATTCTTCAAGACCGAATACGGACAGATCTTCGACGGCGACGAGTTCTGGCAGAACCTGAAGGTGAGCGAAAGCACCACCTATGCATGGGACGAGTCCTCCACCTATATCAAGAATCCGCCCTATTTCGAGGATTTCAAAATCGACCTGAAAAAACCGGAAGATGTCACGGATGCCCGTACGCTTCTGCTGCTGGGCAATTCCGTCACCACCGACCATATTTCCCCGGCCGGCGCCATTCCGGCGAACTACCCGGCGGGCCGGTATCTGATCGAACACGGCGTTGCGCCCCCGGATTTCAACTCCTACGGCTCCCGGCGGGGAAATCATGAGGTCATGATGCGGGGAACCTTCGGCAATATCCGGATCAAGAACAAAATGGCAGCCCCGAAGGAAGGAAGTTTCACCCGGAAATTTCCGGAAAACGAGGAAATGTACGTGTATGACGCGGCCATGCAGTACGAGGCCGAAGATACGCCCCTGCTGGTTCTGGGCGGCAAGGAATACGGAACCGGCTCTTCCCGCGACTGGGCCGCCAAGGGGACACTGCTGCTGGGCGTGCAGGCGGTGATCGCGGAATCCTATGAACGGATTCACCGGAGCAACCTGGTCGGCATGGGCGTCCTGCCGCTTCAGTTCCGGGAGGGGGTTTCCTGGGAAGGTCTCGGTCTGGATGGTTCGGAGCAGTATTCCATCAGCGGTATCTCAGACATTTCGCCGCGAAAGGTTCTTCCGGTAAAGGCGGTCAAAAAAGACGGCAAAGAGGTGTCGTTTGAAGTGGATGTGCGGCTGAATACCGACATTGAAGTGGCCTATTTCCAGAATGGCGGCATTCTGCCGTTTGTGCTGCGGAAGCTGATGAAGGAGTAGGTCGACCTTCGGGGCGGAGGATCTGCCTCCGGCTGTTTGTGCAGATAAGGGAAGGGCTCAGGCGGTGATGATGCCGTTTTGAGCCCTTTTTCTTCTTGAGGGCTTTCGATCTGTTTTCATTTTTCCGCTGGATCGTGTATATTTATCTGCAGGTATCCAGAAAGATGGTATGGACTTCCAGAAAATGTATGGCCTGCATCCGGAAAAAGAAAAGTCTGGCGTCCCGCCTTCAGGCGGTTTATTGTCGGGGATTTCTACTGCTTGTCATACCGGACCGCCTGAAGGCGGAACTCCAGACTCATTACGCAGCCGGACAAGGTTTATCTGGAAAACTGTAGTATCCAAGGGGAGGCTGATATTATGAATCAAATGAAAATTGATTATCCCGAATCTCTACCGGATGTACTGCAAAAAACACCGCAGGAATTTGAAGCAGAAGCCAGAATGGCTATGGCGGTTAAGTTGTTTGAAATGAAGCGAATTTCCTCCGGTGTAGCCGCCCGGATGGCAGGGATTGACAGGGTGACATTTCTTCTGAGTCTGCATCATTTTGGTGTTCCCATGATTGATCTGGAAGAGGAAGAAGTTTTCTCGGATATTGAAAATGCCTGAGATTCAAAAAATCGTCATAAACACCGGGCCGCTGATTGCGTTAACTGCCGCATGGGGTGACCTGTCTTTTCTATCATCTCTCTATCAACAGATATTTGTTCCCTTTGAGGTAGCCCAGGAAATTCAAACGGGAGGCCAGACTGGATTTGGTGTTCCTGAATTCAATGCAGCCGGTTTTCTGCAAAAGCAAAGAAAACCCCTGACGACAATGTCCCCTTTCCTGGCCAATTCACTGGACAGAGGCGAAGCCGCCGTTATCCAGCTTGCACTGAATGAAAAAGTTCCCACGGTTTGCATAGATGAAACTGTGGGAAGACGAATTGCAAGACTTAGCGGCCTATATGTTACAGGTTCAATTGGTGTACTGATTCGGGCCCAAAAAGCAGGATTGCCATTTTCCCGTGAGACAGGCGATCGGGCAGATGCAAAAGAAAGGAATCTGGCTGAGTGATCAGGTTATCCACACAGCCCTGACAGCAGCAGTGGAATCTGACAGTGCTGAAAAAAAACAGGGTGAAAATGATCAATGAGTTATGATATGAAATCGTGGTGGAGGGTATAAAAAACTGTAACCACTGGAAGTTTCTCAGCAATAAGGGAAGGCGAACCTGCCCCTCCCTTATTGGTTATTGATCAATATCATTTTACACCCCTCATTTTCCCGCCAGAAGCCTCTTCCCCCCCTCCGGCAGCATCCTCCGTTTCTCCAAAGCAGCAACACGCTTTCTTGTTTCCGCGGGAGGCGCAAAGAACAGATCGTCATCGTCCTCATAATCGTCCTTGATCACATTCACAGTTCTGTTCTTCCCGCTTTTGCCCCCGTTCTTCTGGCCGACCAGCGCCGACAGCCCGTCCATGTATTCCTGCAGACTGCCGATCTGTTCCCGGATGCCGTCAATGGCGGCGGTCGTCTCTTCGATACCGGCCGCGTTTTCCTGGGTCACACGGTCAATGTCCACCATGGCCCGGCTGACCTGATTGATCCCTTCGGCCTGTTCCTGGGAAGCCGAGGAAACTTCGCTGAGCATTTCCCCCACTTTTGCCGACCCGGTGTCAACCTCTGCAAAGGATGCATTGGTCTTTGCCGCCAGATCCGCGCCGGAGCGGATTTTCTGAATGGCGCCTTCCAGAAGTTCCGTTGTATTTCCGGCCGCCTGGCTGGACCGCATGGCCAGATTCCGGACTTCATCGGCCACCACGGCAAAACCGGCCCCGTGTTCGCCCGCACGGGCTGCCTCCACAGCGGCATTGAGGGCCAGCAGGTTGGTCTGGAATGCAATTTCCTCAATGGTCTTGATCACCTTCCGGGTTTCCTCGCCGGTGCGGGTAATCTCCGTCATCGATTCCGCCAGCTGGTTCATGGCCTGGGCCGCTTCAGATACAATCCGTGCGGTTTCGCTCATCATGGTGTTGGACTCGTCCGCGTTCCGGGCGTTGTGGTGGGTCATGGAGGTGATCTCCTCCAGGGAAGCCGATGTTTCCTCCACCGCTGCGGCCTGCCGGGAAGCGCCCTGGGCCAGTTGATGGCTGGTCGATGAGACCTGGTGGGAGGCATGATCAATTTCCCTGCTGACCCGCCCCAGACCGCTCATGATCGTCAGGAGAGGACGGATCAGAAAATAATGAATAATGAACAGAAGCAGTGCCACCAGACAGACGCTGATGACCAGGGTTTTGACCAGGAGATGAAGCCGCTTCTGTGCCAGCGCCTTTTCCACAAACCGGTTGGAAAAATATAAAGCCACCGCCCCGATCGGTTCATCCTGATAAAGCACCTCTTCCGTGTGCACAGTAAAATCACCGGCGATGTTTCCGTCCGAAGGAACTATTTTCCCTTCTTTATTCCGGACTCTGGCGGCATGTACCTTTTCCCCTTTGGTATCTCTGACGACAATGGCGGCTACCTGCTTCCGGACCATCTCCTGTTCCATCAGCCGGATCATCTGCTCTTCATCAAAAAACCAGAGCGGGTTCTGGATGTTGCTGGCCAGCCGCCCGGGAATCGGTTCGATCAGTTCCTTAAAATCCGTCCGCAGCCGCTGTTTTTCCTGGAGATAATCGTAGATGCCGAAACCGGCGGACAGTAAAACGGCGACAGTGATCATGATCAGGGAAATTTTCCCCATTTTCCGAAAACCAAATAACCTGTTCATCACTTTTTCCTCAACATCATTTACAGAACGGACCGGCGTAAAAAAACGCAACGGTTCCGTCTGCTTCTGTAACAATTCCGGAGTGTTCGTTCAAACCAGCCTGCAGATCGCTGATGGAAGATGGGATTTTCTTTCCTCCACCGATTCGCTGCAATACAGATTGTAAAGATTTCAACTTGATTCAGCGATACCGCTTATAGAAAATTCACAAACGGAATGCAAACAAAATCAGCAGATAAAGGAAGGGTCTATTTCTGTGAAAGGTGGTATTGAATGAGAACTTTCTTTAGAAAAAGGAGGAAAAGCAGCATTCTTCTGATGCCCCTTACAGGTCAAGGACGCTTCTGGCGGATTTCCGTTCCGTTTCGCTGAGAAAACCGAAGAAAACATACACTTTTTTTCCCTCCGGCGTCAGCTGGATTTCGCCGCCGCCGTCTTCACAAAGAGCATTCAGACCTTTCCGGGCTTCGGCAATGGTCAGCGAACTGTGCAGGGCCACCTCTTCCGGTGTGATGCGCCCTTCCTTTTCGGAAATCATCTGCAGGAGTATCCGTTCTGATTTTTCTATGGTGCCACGCTGATACTGCTGTCTGCACCGGAGAAACAGGTAACCGCCCGCGGCGGTTGTTCCGCCGAAAAAGGTTATCAGTCCGATCAGCACACCGGTCGGTGTGTCGGTTCGTTCCGGATGAATCAGGTCACCGATGGCGGCAAAGAAGAAGAGAAGACTGACCAGGGCGACGAAAATACCGAGGTAGGAAAGGGTTCTGTACAGCATGGGCTGTATCTCCGAAAAATAAAAACGCCCCCGAAGAATCTCCGGGATTCCCGCAGGGGCGTTTGTTCATGCAAGTGCTTTGCAGCGATTCGCTTTTACATCAGGCCGCTTTGGACGCCTTTTCCACTTTTACGGCACAGACCTTGTACTCCGGAATACCGGATACCGGATCGAGCGCCGCGTTGGTGAGCCTGTTGACGGCCGCCTCGGCGTAATGGAACGGAATGAAGATCGTACCCGGCACGGCCTTGGCCGATACCTCGATCTTCGCCGTAATGCTGCCCCGCAGGGAGGTGATCGCCACCATGTCACCGTCGTTCAGGCCAGAGGCTTCCGCATCCTTCCGGGACATTTCAACGAAATTCTCGGGGGCCTTGATGTTGAGGCCGTCGGACTTCCGGGTCATGGTTCCGGTGTGGTAATGGTACAGCACCCGGCCCGTGGTCAGGTAGAGCGGATATTCATCGTCGGCCTGCTCCGCCGGCGGTATGTAATCGATGGCATGGAACTGCCCCCGTCCGATGGGGAACTGCTCCCGGTGGAGGATCGGGGTTCCCGGATGTTCGGCGTTGAGGCAGGGCCAGTGAAGTCCCTCGTAGGCGATCCGGTCGTAGGTGATTCCGCCGTAGGAGGGGGTCACTCTGGCGATCTCCGCCATGATCGCTTCCGGGCCGTCATACTTCATTTCATAGCCCATGCGGGTGGCGATATCGCAGGTGATTTCCCAGTCCGGACGGGCCGCGCCCGGCGGCTCAACCGCCTTGCGCACCCGCTGCACCCGGCGTTCCGAATTGGTGAAGGTTCCCTCTTTTTCCGCAAAGCAGGCGGAGGGAAGCACCACATCCGCCAGTTTCGCCGTTTCGGTCATGAAGAGATCCTGCACCACCAGAAAATCGAGATTGTTGATGCTGTCCTCGGCATGGTTCAGGTCCGGGTCCGACACCAGGGGATTTTCGCCGATGATATACAGTGCCTTCAGTTCGCCGCTGTGGGCTTTGGGAATCATCTCCGTGACCTTGAGCCCGACCTTGTCGCTCAGGCCGGTGACGCCCCATTCGGCTTCCATCTTCTTGCGGGCGTCTTCACTGGTGACAGGCTGATAACCGGAAAAGACATTGGGCAGGCCGCCGAAATCGCAGGCCCCCTGGACGTTGTTCTGTCCGCGGAGGGGATTGACGCCGCCGCCTTCGATGCCCATGTTGCCGCAGAGCATTGCCAGATTCGCCAGTGACTTGACGTTGTCTGTCCCGGAAATGTGCTGGGTAATTCCCATGCAGTAGAGAATGCTGGCGGCTTTCGCCTTTGCGTAGATCCGGGCGGCGTCCACGATCTTCTGTGCCGGAATGCCGGTGATCTCTTCCACATGTTCGGGGGTGAATTTCTCGACCGTCTTTTTGAGTTCCTCAAAGCCCTGGGTCCGGTTCTCCACAAAAGCCTTGTCGTAGAGATCCTCCTTGATGATCACATGCATCAGTCCGTTGATCCAGACGACATCCGTACCCAGGTTTTGCCGGAGCCACTGATGGGCAAAGCTGGCCATCTTGATCCGGCGCGGGTCCACCACGATCAGTTTGGCCCCCCGGAATTTGACGGCCCGTTTCACGAACGATGAAATCACCGGATGGTTCTCGGTTGTATTGGAACCGGTGATCAGGATGACATCGGCGGTTTCGATGTCGCCGATGGTGTTTGTCATTGCTCCGCTTCCGAACGCTGCGGCCAGACCGGCCACGGTGGAGCTATGTCAGAGACGGGCGCAATGGTCGATGTTGTTCGTCTTGAGTACCGCCCGGGTGAATTTGTTGGCAACATAGTTTTCTTCGTTGCTGATCCGGGCGGAGGTGAGGACGCCGAGGCTGTCCGGACCGTGATCTTTCTTGATCCGGCTGAAATTTTCGGCCACCCGGTTCAGGGCTTCGTCCCAGGAGGCTTCGCGGAATTCGCCGTTTTCCTTGATCAGCGGTGTGGTGAGCCGGTCTCCGGAATGGATAAAATCATAGCCGAACCGCCCTTTGACACAGAGGCTGCCGTAGTTGGGGGCCACATCGTCCACCCCCGTCACCTTCACCACCTTCCCGTCCTTGGCATGGAGGTAGAGCTGACATCCCACACCGCAGTAGGTGCAGGTGGTGCGGGTCTTTGTGGTTTCCCAGGGGCGCACTTCGTACCGGGTCGATTTCTCTTCCAGGGCCGCCACCGGACAGGCCTGTACACATTCGCCGCAGAAGACGCAGTCCGAATCTTTCAGGGGGCGGTCCCCGGCCGCGATGATTTTGGAGTCTGTTCCCCGGTAGCCGAAACTGATGGCGTTGTTGACCTGTACATCGTTACAGGCCTGTACGCATCGTCCGCATTTGATACAGCGGGAAAAATCCCGGACGATAAACGGGTTGACGTCCTCCATCGGATAGGGCGTGTCTGTGCGCGGAAACCGTTCGGCCGATACCTGATACTGGTAGGCCAGATGCTGCAGTTCGCAATCGCCCCAGGCTGGGCACATGGCCCCGGTCTTGTCGTAGGCGTTCACGTTGAGCTGGAAATCGCTCCAGTCCCTGTCGTCGGAGACCCGCACCGCGCAGTTATGATTACCGGAAGAGAGCATCAGCTGAAGGATCAGGCGCCGGGCTTCCACTACTTTGGGCGACTCGGTATGCACCACCATGCCGTTGCCGGCCGGTGCCGCACAGGAAGCCACCAGACTCCGTGCCCCCTCCACTTCGACCACGCAGATCCGGCACTGTCCGGTCGGGCTTGCGTGTTTCAGATAACAGAGGGTCGGAATTGTGATGCTGTTCCGCCGTGCCACCTGAAGGATGGTCTCTCCGGGGGAGAAGTTTAACTCATTCCCATTGATCATAATCGTATTCTGGGCGTTCATGGATGTGGTCTTCTCCTTGGAATGGTTTATAGTTTTCCTTTATCAGCAGTTGACGAATTTCTATAAGAGTTTCACGCTTTTGTCAATCAGGGATTTTGCGCCGGTGTGCCGGCCCCTTCCATGCCCGGAACGCGAGGACGCCGGCGGCGCTGCCCAGCACATCGGCCAGGAGGTCCAGCGGATCGGCGTCCCGGTACGGAACGAGGGACTGATGGAGTTCATCGCTCAGGCCGTAGAGGGAACAGAGGAGAATGCTGACGGCGGTCATCCGGGCAGGGGGAATCCTCTGCGATGACGCCATGACCGCCCGGAAGACCAGCCCGCCGAGAAGGGCATAACC
>JBEPXL010000053.1:0-12357 GCA_041641935.1 Desulfobacteraceae bacterium
TCCCCCGTGAGCTGCAGCATGACCTTGTTTTCGATCTGGTTGATCAGCTTGTCCCGGTTGAAGACCGCCATCATATACCGGTCCTCGTAGACCGGTCCCGCCTTGCTCACCAGATGAAGATCTCCGTTCTGAATGAAAAAATAGCGGGGATCACCAAAGGGATTTTCCCAATTCTTATTTTTCATCCATTGAGAAAATGGCTCACCGGCCTGCACGTCCGGTTCACCCTGCATATCGATGATGGTAACGGTTTCGCCCTGTTCGGCTCCTGTTGAAAAAAACGGGAACAGGACGAACAGGATTCCCAGCAGGATAATGGTTGTATGTCTGGATCGGATCGATGTCATGGTCTGTTTCCTCCTTTCTTCTTACCATAACCACCGATCCCGGACATGCAAACCGGACGGGGCGATCAGGTCGTCTGCACCCGACGCACCTGCACTCCGTAAGGCCCTGTTCCTGTCGCACTGAAATGGCGCACCCGGACAAAATAGGTTCCGGCGGGCAGATTCCGCTGAATCCGCGACAGCGTCCCCGGACCGCTGTCGTCATCCCGGGCCACCTCTCCGGTCTGGCTGTCCGGGCCGAACAGGGTGAAAAAGGTATCGGTGCTGCCAGTCGTTTCGATCACATACTCACCGTCGGATGCCGCTTCAAACTGGTAGAGATCGCTTTCATCGGCTTCGCTGATATCCCCCTGCACCGGGTCACCGTCCACGTCGATGGCGGGGATGGTTTCCGGTTCCGACCGGACAAAGATGCGGTAGGTTCCTGTTCCGGTGGGAAAGTAGTGGCGCACCTCCACAAAATAGGTTCCCGCCGTCAGGCGGCTGATGATTTTGGCATTGAACGACTCGCCGCTGTCGTCGTCCCGGGTCACCAGCGTATCCCGGCTGTCCGGGCCGAAGAGGGACATGATCACGTCGGTGGGGCCGGTGGTCTCCACCGTGAACCGGCCCCGTCCGGGAACCGCAAACCGGTAGCTGTCCAGTTCGCCGCCTTCCCGGATCGCCGCTTCCAGCGGGGGACCGTCCACCCGCAGTTCCGTAACGGCGGGAAGAGAATCCCCCGGACCGTCGCCCGGAACCGCTTCGGCTTCCAGTACCAGATCGAACGCACCTGTTGTAGTGGACCGGGACATCCTCACGACCACAAAGTAGGTTCCCACCGTCAGATCCGCCACAATCCGGGCATTTCCGCCGCTGCCGCTGTCGTCATCCCGCACCACCAGTTCCCAGTTGTCCGGCCCGTAGAGATCCATCCGGGTATCGGCGTTGCCGGTGGTTTCGATGCGGAACCGTCCTTCACTCTCCACCACCACCTGAAAACCCGCTTCACCATCCGGTTCATCGATACGGATATTGCGCTCCGGCTGGCCGGGAGAGAGCCGGGGCAGGAGCGTGTCGTAGGTGTAGCCGAGTTCCCGGAAATCGAGAACATCCACCGGTCGTATAACGCCGGAACCGAAGACCGGCAGATAGGGACCGAGGAACGGCAGGGTACCGGCTTCTCCGTCATCCCAGGGCCACATCCGGTCCTGCAGGGCGTGGCCTGTTCCGGAAAACGTGGCCGGATAGAAATCCGATCCTTCATGCCCGTCATCCTGCCAGATGGCCCACATCCGGTCCACGTTGGCGTGGTGGAGAAAAAAGACCGGATCATTGGGAGAACTCATGCCGCCCATGGTTCCGTTGATCCAGACATGCATGGTTCCGTGGGGATCGCCTTCCAGATCGGCCCGGAAACCCCGTTCCAAGGTGTCTTCAAACACATTCCGCCCCAGAAGTTCATCGATTCGGACCTGTGCGGGAAATCCGGTAGGGTTGGCCGGGGAACGCCGGACAAACCGGAGGGCGGTCCGACGGAGCAGGGATGTTCCCTGTGTCGGTGCGCCGACCCGGGTGCGGTGAATCGCATCGATCAGGGGCCAGCCGTTTTCCCGGGAAAAATGACCCGACCGGACCGGGCTGATGGTATCCGGGCCGCTGCCGGCCGGCCCCATGAAATCTTCCTGAAACAGAACATCCCGGGAGCCGTCCATGTCGATCCAGTCCCAGTAGGGGATGGTAATATCGGAATCGATCTGCCGGAGGGCCGTTTCCAGGTCGAGCATGTACTGGCGGTGCCAGGGCAGAAAACCGGGACCGCCGTGTGCGCCGTCCCCGACGGGACTGTTGTTGATGAAGCGCCGGGTGACGCCGAGATGGAGGGCGACGAACTGGTCATAGCGACCGACCGCCACACCGTCAACGGTGGTGACTATATCCTGTTTGAGTGCCTTGACGGCATTGACATATCGCTGTTTTTCCGTATTGGACAGTAGAATGGCATTTTTACGGATACGCATGATGAACCTCCTTTGGCGGGATCCAGGCTGTCCTGTCTGAGGGGGGAGGATTTTGTCAGGAAGGAAAAGAACAGACAGCCCATTCAAGATGGGATGTTAAAGATGCTGGAAAGTATGGTCAGCGCTTTTGAATTGAATGGGAGCGTTGAAGCAGGAAATCCCGGTTCAATTCTGTTGACACTGGCTAACTATAATGCATTTTGCGGCGCATTACAAAAGCTTCTTTATCGCATCCAAGAACAATTCCTGCTCGAAGGCTCTGTAAATCGTTTTTTCGCCGTTTCGGTTTACATCAATGGCAGAAAAGTATATATTCAAAGTGTGTACTTATCGATCTCCAGGAGAAACCCATGAAAACAGCCAAAGTATTTAAAAATGGCAATTCCCAGGCCGTCCGTATTCCCAGGGAATTCCAGTTCGATGTTTCCGAAGTGGAAATTTTCAGGCGGGGCGATGAAATCGTACTCCGGAAAAAGCAGGAAAATCTGTCCCGCGTTTTCGAGCTGCTGACCGGGATGTCCGAAGATTTTATGGCGGAAGGCCGGGAACAACCGACAGATCAGGAAAGAGAACCGCTTTGACCTGGATGCTGGATACGGATATCTGTATTTACACCATCAAGCGAAAGCCCCTGCAGGTTTTGCATCGTCTGGAAACCATGGAACGGGGCAGCCTTGCGATGTCCGCGATAACCTTCGCGGAGTTGATGAATGGCGCCAATAAAAGTTTTCAGGTGACGGCCAATGTGAGGCGGCTGAATGAATTGAGCAAGATCGTAGCCGTTCTGCCTTTTGATGAAAAAGCAGCGGTGGTGTATGGTGATGTACGTTCCAGATTGGAAAAAGGGGGAAAACCGATCGGAGCCCATGACATGCTCATTGCCGCACACGCGCTGAGCCTGGATCTGATCCTGGTGACCAACAACGAAAAAGAATTCAGCCGGGTCCGGGGATTGAATGTGGAGAATTGGGGGAAAATATCTGAACAGCACAGTTCAGAGAAGGATTTTGACGCAGATGGATGATGTTCTGAGGGGACAGATCCATCACAATACGGGGTGTACTGCGGGAGCCTGCATGGCAGATAAATAGTCGTAATATTGCCGTGTTGTCAACAGATGAATTTATCCGGAGAAAAACTCCGATGGCATTGCGTGTCCATCTTGCTGAACCGGTCAACCATTGTTACTATGTTACCAGAAGAAAAGAAGTGCTTCCCACTGTACAGCGTTTCATGTGCCGCATCTCTCCTGTGCGGCATGAGAATATCGTATCCTGGTGTTTTTTCTGATAAGGGAGTGGCTCCCCGGGGGAGAGGAAATGGCTGAATCGCAGAATAGTCGCACTGGAAAATGGATTACAAAAGCGAAACAGCATCCGGTCATCGTGATACTGCTGGCGGTCAGCGCCATCCTGACCTTTATCATCACCACAGCCGGACAGATCGATCATATCTACCGCTGGTATGCGGAATCCTTCTCCTACACGGCAGTGTATGAAAAACTGGCACAGATGCGGGTCGGTCTTTCATCCGCCACGGTCACGGAACTCTTCGGCGTGCCGATATCCGAAAGAAACATCTGTGAAAGCGGTGTCGTGGACTGCCCCGAAAGATGGAACGTCCGGTACAGGGTTTCGACCTACGAAAACAGGGCCTTTCATCTCAGGGTGATCTACAGCGGCGAGCAGGTCGTATTCTATTCGGTCACATCGCGGAAAGAGGATTTCCGGCCGGAAATCGTGACGATATTTTCAGATGATCATAAACGCCTCGGAGACGCGACCTTTGCCGATATTGTACCGGCTGCCTATGGTCCGGACAGGGTGGACATGTTTCTGGGAACCAGCCGGGTGGCCTACTGGGAAATCAAGGAAACGGGAAGACCCGGCAACTATCAGACATATTATCTGGGTCATTCCAGCGCCGGTTACAGTTATGAATTTGCAGTCGATCAGGCAGCGGAACTGGCCGGAGCCATTGAAGGGCATACCGTCGATGACAGCAGACGAAGCATTCTGCAGGCGTTCAGGGAGCATTCACAACCCAATACCTACGGCTTTTTTGACGACAGCAGTAAAACTGTGTTAAGTCGTGATTTCAGCGAATTGATGAATTCCGATGACATGTTTCTGTGGCGGGCGCTGCCGCTGTATGAAGGGGCGGACCCATTGTTCTGAAGTACACTTGCATCCTTCCATGAGAAAGAGAGGTCTGACATGAGCGAATTAAAACAGCTTTTTGACAAGAACCGGAACTGGGCGGAAAAGATCAAGGAAACGAAGCCGGAGTTTTTTGCGGAACTGGCCAAGCAGCAGGCGCCCGAATACCTCTGGATCGGCTGTTCCGACAGCCGCGTTCCCGCCAGTGAAATTGTTGGTCTGATGCCGGGGGAAATGTTTGTACACCGCAATATTGCCAATGTGATTATTCATACCGATCTCAACAGCCTGTCTGTGCTTCAGTATGCGGTGGAAGTGCTGAAAGTCAAGCATGTGATCCTCTGCGGTCACTACGGGTGCGGCGGTATCAAGGCGGCTATGGGAAAAGAGCAGTATGGACTGATTGATAACTGGCTGCGCAATATCAAGGATGTGTACCGGCTTCATCAGGAAACGCTCGATGCGCTGGACAGCGAAGACGCCAGGTTCAAACGGCTGTGTGAACTCAATGTGGCCGAGCAGGTCGCCAATATCTGCCACACCACCATTGTGCAGAACGCCTGGAAATCCGGTCAGGAACTTGCGGTTCATGGCCTGATTTATAATCTGGAAGACGGCATCCTGAATGATCTCGATATCCGGATCACCAGTCCGGATGAAATCTCTCAAATATATAAAATGAAATAATACCCTGTGACGGCGTTTGGTTCCGGAGGGGTTGAACCGGTTTCACCTTCCGGCCGGAACAGAATACCAGCGAAAAAGGAGAGCCTGCATGGAAGCGCATCTGGTCACCTATCTGACCGATCATGCTGCGGCCTGTGTCGCAACGGTCGAACTTGCAAAGCGGAGTCATTCCAGCAACAAAGGCACGGCACTGGGGAATTTTCTGGAAGGCATGATTCCCGAACTGGAACGGGAACACGAAACCCTGAAAGAGGTCATCACCCGGCTGGATTCCTCCGAATCGGTACTCAAGAATATGGCCGCCTGGGGTGCGGAAAAGGCCGGACGGCTGAAGCTCAACAATTCATTGCTGCGGTATTCGGAACTGAGCCGGGTGGTGGAACTGGAATCCCTGATCGCCGCATATGAGATCAAGATGATCATGTGGAATGTCCTGAACACCACCTGTACGGGAAATCCGGTATTCTCCGGGATCGACTGCGCCGGGTTTGCGGCGGAGAACAAGGCACGTCTCGAAATGCTCAAAGGGTATCATAACGATGCGGCACAGGCGGCGTTTACGGCATAGGCTGCTCAAAAAACTCTTGACAATCTCAAAAAAAAGCGTATACCCTGCAGGCAACAATCTGCCGTGAGAATGAGATGAATACAGGAAACAACATTCAGAACAACAAGTTTTACAACAGCAGAAACTGGTGGTGGTGCTGGTGGCTCCATTGCGACGGGTGCGTCGTCGGTACCTCATCAAGGTAAATTCAGGATAAAACAGGAACCGTGAGCACCCCAGGCTCACGGTTTTTGCATTTTTAAGGGCCGTGGGCAGTATTTTTCCGCGGCCCTTTTTTTATTTATGCACCGACAGAAAGGAACGTCCATATGCTGATCAATCAATTCCCGGACCTGGAACAGTTCCGACAGATGAGCGAGGAATTCAATGTCATTCCCGTCTGCATTGAAATTCTTGCGGATACGGAAACACCGGTTTCTCTTCTGAAGAAAATCTACCGGAACCAGGGCCCGGCCTTTCTCTTCGAAAGTGTGGAAGGCGGTGAGCGATGGGGCCGGTACAGTTTCCTGAGCGCATCGGCCCGCACCCATGTCCGTGTCTATGCCGAAACGGTGGAAATTCAGGAAAACGGCGACATCCGCCGGATTCCCCATAACGGTGATCCTCTTGCCGTGCTGCGGGATCTCATGGCCCGCTACCGGCCTGCCACTGTTCCGGGACTGCCCCGGTTCTGGGGCGGGCTGGTGGGCTACCTCACCTATGAAATGGTCTCCTTTTTCGAGGACATTCCCAACATGCTCCCGCCGGACCGCCCCGTCGCTCATTTCATGATCCCGGACGAACTCCTGATTTTCGACAACATCCGGCATACCCTGCTGGGGGTTGCCATCGCCTTTCCCGACGGCCCCGATGATGCCTATAACGCCTACCATTCCGCCACCGCCCGCATCCGGGCGCTGACCGATGAAATGTGTCTCTGCCTCCGGGACATGGAGGTGCCGGAAACGCCCGCCGGGCTGTCCCTGTCGCCGTCGCTGCCGGAGGAAACCTACCGGCAGATGGTGACAAAGACCAAGGAATACATCCGGGCAGGCGATATTATCCAGGCCGTCATTTCCCAGCCCTTTTACTGTGACAACCCTCCCGATCTCTGGTCCCTCTACCGTGCCCAGCGCTTTGTCAATCCCTCACCGTATCTCTATTTCCTCCACCTTGACGACACCGCCCTGGTCGGTTCGTCCCCGGAGACCATGGTCCGGCTCGAAAATCAGGTCGCCACCCTGCGGCCCATCGCCGGAACCCGCCAGCGGGGCAGTTCCGAACAGGAAGACCGGGCACTGGCCGATGAACTGCTGCAGGATGAAAAAGAACGGGCCGAACACCTCATGCTGGTCGATCTGGGCCGGAACGACCTGGGCCGGGTAGCACAGACCGGTACGGTGCAGGTGACCGACCTGATGGTCGTGGAGCGGTATTCCCACGTCATGCACCTGGTTTCCAATATCCGGTGTGACCTGAAGGACGGTGTGGACGCCTGGGATCTGCTCCGGGCCACCTTTCCGGCCGGCACCCTGTCCGGCGCGCCCAAGGTCCGGGCAATGGAAATCATCGCCGAACTGGAGCAGGAAGCCCGCGGACCCTATGGCGGGGCGGTCGGCTATATCTCCTTCAGCGGTAACATGGATATGGCCATCACCATCCGGACCGCCTGCGTCGAAAACGGGCGGCTCATGGTCCGGGCCGGCGCCGGTCTGGTGGCGGACTCGGACCCCGAGCGGGAGCGGATGGAGACCGTCAACAAAGCCAAAGCCATTCAGCGGGCTTTACAACTCGTTCAGAAAAGCCAATCCTAAGGAGGAGAGACCATGCTGGTCATGATCGACAACTATGACTCATTTACCTACAACCTGGTCCAGTATCTGGAAGGACTGGGGACGCCGGTGCAGGTGTTCCGGAATGACAGGGTGACGGTTTCGGAGGTGGAGGCGCTGACACCGGACGGCATTGTGATCTCCCCCGGCCCCGGACGGCCCGAGTCGGCCGGTATCTGTCTGGAGCTGGTGCGGCGGCTTTCCGGCGATATTCCGATCCTCGGCGTCTGTCTGGGCCACCAGACCATCGCCGAAGCCATGGGCGGAAAGGTCATCTCCGCCAGACGGCTCATGCACGGCAAGACGTCCGACATCACCACCGACGGCAAAGGCGTCTACACCGGCATCAAGAGTCCCTTCCAGGCCATGCGGTATCATTCCCTTGCCGTGGAACGGGAAACCCTGCCGGACTGTCTGGAGATCACCTCCGAATCCGAAGACGGCGAAATCATGGGGCTGCGCCACCGGGAGCATCTGACCGAGGGGATTCAGTTTCATCCCGAGTCGATCATGACACCGGTCGGCAAACGGCTGCTCCGAAACTTTCTGAAACTGGCAGCGGGGAATCTGTGAGCCACTCCCCGTCTGAATCCGTCGTTGACCAACGTCTATGGAGAATATAATGTTTCGAGACTACCTGAATACCATCATCCGGAAGCAGAATCTGACAGAAACGGAAATGGGCGAGATGATTTCGGAGATTCTCTCCGGCAACGTGACCGACGCCCAGATCGGCGCCTTCATGGCGGCCCTGGCGACCAAAGGGGAAACCTTCGAGGAACTGGCCGGCGCCGCACAGGCCATGCGGCGGAAGGCGATCCGGATTCAGACACCGGGGGATACGGTGGTGGATACCTGCGGAACCGGCGGTGATGTGGCCAACACCTTCAACATCTCCACCACCACCGCCTTTGTGGTGGCGGGCTGCGGGGTAACCGTCGCCAAACACGGCAACCGTTCCGTTTCCAGCAAGTGCGGCAGCGCCGATGTGCTGGAACTGCTCGGCATCAAGCTCGACACGGACCCGGAGATCGTCGAGGAAGCGGTGCAGCAGATCGGCATCGGATTCCTTTTCGCGCCGGTCTACCACAGCGCCATGCGCTATGCGGCAAAGGCCCGGAAGGAGGTCGGTGTGCGGAGTATCTTCAACATGCTCGGTCCCCTGACCAATCCGGCCGGGGCCAACTGCCAGCTTCTGGGGGTGTTTGCACCGGAACTGACCGAAATGTTCGCCCAGGCCCTCCGGATGCTGGGAACGAAGCGGGCCTTTGTGGTGCATGGCCATGACGGTCTTGACGAGATGTCCGTCTGCGCCCCGACCCGGATCTCCGAATTGAATCAGGACATGATCCGGACCTATGACATTCAGCCCGAGCAGTTTTTCGGCAGTGCAGCGGACCCGGCGGACCTGTACGGCGGCGAGCCGGAGGTAAACGCGGAAATTACCCGGAAGGTGCTTCAGGGGGAAAAAGGGCCCCGGCGGAATGTCGTGGTACTCAATGCCGCCGCCGCCCTGGTGGCGGCCGGAAAGGCCGGCGATCTGGCCGAAGGGGTCCGGCTCTCCGAAGCGGCCATCGACGACGGCTCCGCATTCAAGAAGCTGGAGGAGCTGATCGCCTACACACAGGAGAACGGATAATGAGCACGGATATTCTCAGCAGAATCGTGACACAGAAAAAAGCCGAAGTCACACAGGCAAAGGAGCGGGTTCCCGAGGACCAGCTCCGGAAAATCGGTGTGCTCCGGTCCCCCCAGCGCCGGTTCTTCGAGACCCTTTCCCGGCCCGGTCCGGCAGGCGTCAACATCATCGCCGAAATCAAGCGGGCGTCCCCGTCCAAAGGGGAAATCCGGGCGGATCTCAATCCCTCTCTTTTTGCCCGGGAATACCAGAAGGGCGGCGCGGCGGCCATTTCCGTGCTGACCGACCATCCCTTTTTCAAAGGCAGTTTCGATGATCTCATCGCCGCACGGGACGGCTGCAGTCTTCCGGTACTCCGGAAAGATTTCATCGTCTCGTCCTATCAGATCTACGAATCCGCCGTCATGGGCGCGGACGCGATTCTGCTTATCGTCCGGATTCTGGAACCGGACCAGCTCCATTCCTATATGGGCCTTGCCGAAGAGATGAAACTCGACGTGCTGGTGGAGGTCCACACGGAAGAGGAACTGAAAACGGCCACCGAAGCCGGGGCAAAGCTCATCGGCATCAACAGCCGGAACCTGAAAACCTTTGACACCGACATCGAAACTGTCATCCGGCTGGGCGGTCTTCTCCGGGAAGACCAGGTCGCGGTGGCGGAAAGCGGCATCCAGTCCCGGGAAGATATCGACCGGCTGCAAAGCGCCGGGTTTTTCAACTTTCTTGTCGGCGAAAGCATTGTCCGCTCGCCGGACCCGGTTCTGTTTATCCAATCACTTCTGGAGGAGAAGAATGACGAACAATAAACCACAGGTAAAAATCTGCGGCCTGACCGATGCGGAGCAGGCCCGCACATGTGTTGAATTCGGCGCCGATGCCATCGGGCTGGTCTTCTACCCGGAGAGTCCCCGGAACCTGTCCGAAGAGCAGGCCAGGGAAATCACGGCGGCGCTGCCGACGGATATCCGGCGGGTCGGCGTTTTTGTGGACGAGGACTTTCCCTTTATCATGGGCAAGGTGTCCGGATGCGGTCTCAATGCCGTGCAGCTTCACGGGCAGGAAGACCCGGAGGTGATCGAACTGCTGGCCCGGGAAGGGATTCTCGTGATCAAGGGGCTCTTTACCACCCGGAAACCCGCTCTGGAAGACGCCCATGCCTATCGCGCGGGGGGCTTTCTGGTGGAATGCGGAAAAGGAACACTGCCCGGCGGAAACGCCGAAGTATGGAACTGGGGAGAGGCGAAGACCTTCGGCGAAACCTATCCATTGATCCTCGCCGGTGGTCTGACCCCGGAAAATGTCGCCGACGCCGTCACCGCGGCGGAACCCGATGCGGTGGATGTCAGCTCCGGCGTCGAATCCGCTCCCGGGCAGAAAGACATGAAGAAGGTACAGGCGTTTTTTGAAAACCTGTCCAGCGCACAACCCGCACGAAATCTCAGGAGGATTTTCTAATGTACGAAGAAGCAACAGCCGGAAAAATTGAATGCCGGTCCGGTAACTATCCCGACAACAGAGGCCATTTCGGTCCCTACGGAGGCCGGTATGTGGGCGAAACCCTGATGCCCGCCCTTCTGGAACTGGAGGAGGCCTTTCACAGACATGTGCCGAACCCCGGTTTTCAGCGGGAGCTTCACGGGCTGCTGCGCCATTACACCGGACGGCCCACCCCGCTTTTCTATGCGCGACGGCTTACCCGGGAAATCGGCGGCGCGGCCATCTATCTCAAACGCGAGGATCTCACCCACACCGGCGCGCACAAGATCAACAATACCCTGGGCCAGGCCCTGCTGGCAAAATACATGGGCAAGAAAAAGGTCATCGCCGAAACCGGCGCCGGTCAGCACGGCGTTGCCACCGCAACCGTCGCGGCGCTGTTCGGGATGGAATGCAAGGTCTTCATGGGAACCGAGGATGTCCGGCGGCAGGCCCCCAATGTGCGCCGGATGGAACTGCTGGGCGCGGAGGTGGTTCCGGTCTCCTCAGGCACGGGAACCCTCAAGGACGCCATGAATGAAGCCCTCCGCTACTGGGTCGGGGCTGTGGAAGATACCTTCTACATTATCGGTTCCGTGGCCGGCCCCCATCCCTATCCGGTGATGGTGCGGGATTTCCAGAAGGTGATCGGGGAAGAAACCCGGATGCAGATGATGGATATGGCGGGACGCCTTCCAGAAATGCTCATCGCCTGCGTCGGCGGCGGCAGCAACGCCATGGGGCTTTTCTATCCCTTTCTTGATGATCCCGTAAAAATGGTTGGTGTGGAGGCAGCCGGGAAGGGTGTCCGGACGGACAAACATGCGGCGACCCTCTGCGCGGGAACTGTCGGCGTGCTGCACGGCTCCAAGTCCTATGTGCTGCAGGACAGGGAAGGGCAGATTACCGAGGCACACTCCATTTCCGCCGGGCTCGACTATCCGGGGGTCGGCCCCGAGCATTCCCTGTTCAAGGATGCCAAACGGGCCCGGTATGAACCCATCGACGACAGACAGGCGGTGGATGCCTTCAAAATGCTCTGCAAATTCGAAGGTATCATTCCCGCGCTGGAAAGTTCCCACGCCCTGGCCCAGGCCATCATCGAAGCCCGGAACATGTCCACGGAGGATATCATTGTCGTGAACCTGTCGGGCCGGGGGGACAAGGATCTCGGTATTCTCTCGGATTACGAAAAGTCCATGAAAAACGAATAGCAGCGTCTTGTGCGCGGAACACGATACGGGAAATGGAGAACAGTATGAATCGGATTGACCGGCAGTTTGAACGATTGAAACAGAAGAACGAAAAAGCACTGGTCGGATTTGTCACGGCCGGGGACCCGGACCGGGAGACGTCCCTCGCCATCCTCCGGGCCATGTGTGACGGAGGGCTCGATGTGCTGGAACTGGGGATTCCCTTTTCCGATCCGACCTCGGACGGACCGGTGATTCAGCGGTCATCGGGCCGGGCCCTGGCAACGGGGATGAATCTGAAATCCGTACTGGAGATGACCCGAAAGGTCCGGGAGCATACGGATATTCCCATTATTCTCTTCAGCTACTACAATCCCGTTCTGGCCTACGGCAATGACGACTTTTACCGGGATGCGGTGGAAGCCGGCGCCGACGGGGTACTGATCGTGGACCTTCCGCCCGAGGAGTCGGACGAGA
>JBEPXL010000054.1:0-12095 GCA_041641935.1 Desulfobacteraceae bacterium
TTCAGGCCGCCTTCGGCATGGGCGTGTATGAAGAGTTCGCCATTCCGCTGCTGATCCTGATTATCGGATTCGCCGAATGGCCCCAGTACGCACGGACGGTGCGGGCGTCGGTAATGGCGGAAAAGAAAAAGGAATATGTGGAGGCGGCCCGGGTGATCGGCCTCAGCCCCAACCGGATCATGTGGCGGCAGATTCTGCCCAACACCATGACGCCGGTGCTGGTCATTTCCACGGTTCAGGTGGCCAACGCCATCATGAGCGAGGCGGCACTCTCCTTCATCGGGCTCGGAATGCCGGTGACCCGGCCCTCGCTGGGTTCCCTCATCAAGGCGGGATTCGACTACATCTTTTCCGGTTCCTGGTGGATCACCCTCTTTCCCGGCGTCGCCCTGGTGCTTCTGATCCTCTCCATCAATCTGCTGGGGGACTGGCTGCGGGATTTCCTCAACCCCAAGCTGTACAAGGAGTAGCCGTGGAAAAAGAACCGCTTCTATCCGTCAGGGATCTGGTCATCAGTTTCCGCCTGCGCCAGGGCATCCTCACCGCCGTCAACCGGGTCAGTTTCGATCTGAACGAGGGGGAACGGCTGGGCATCGTGGGGGAATCCGGAGCCGGAAAGTCTGTGACCGGATTCGGTATCATCAACATGGTGAGCAAACCGGGATTTATCGCCGGGGGATCGATTCAGTTTCAGGGGAAAGAACTGAGTACACTGTCCGAGGAGGAAATGCGCCGCATCCGGGGGGACCGGATCAGCATGATCTTTCAGGACCCGATGATGACCCTCAATCCGGTACTCACCATCGGCACGCAGATGATCGAAACCCTCAAGGCCCACCGTCGGATTTCCGACAAAGAGGCGGCGGACATCGCCATGGACCGGATCCGGAAGGTGGCCATTCCGGCGCCGGAAAAACGGCTCAAGCAGTATCCCCATGAATTCTCCGGCGGCATGCGCCAGCGGATCGTCATCGCAATCGCGCTGCTGACCTCTCCGGCCCTGATCATCGCCGACGAACCGACCACTGCCTTGGACGTCACCATTCAGGCCGACATCATGGCCCTGCTGCTGGAACTCTGCCGGTCCGAACGGATGGGGCTGATTCTCATCACCCATGACCTGGCCGTTGTGTCCCAGGTGGCCGAGCGGATCGCGGTGATGTACGCAGGCGCCGTCATGGAACTGGGAGAGACGGAGCAGATCATCTCCAATCCGCAGCATCCCTACACCCGGGGACTGCTGGCCGCCCTGCCCCAGAAGGTGGGCCGCAAAGGCCGTCTGAACCAGATTCCCGGTTCCATGCCCAATCTGCTGGGGATACCCGATGCCTGCCCTTTCAATAACCGGTGTTCCTGGTGCGAGGAGATCTGCCGCCGGGAAACGCCGCCGCTGGCCCCGAAATCCGCCGGATGTCTGGCGGCCTGTCATCTGCTGGACTGAGGAATTGACGATGGAGAACAACGTGCTGCTGCATGTGCAGAATGTAGTGAAACATTTCGATATTACCGGTGGATGGCTGGAACAGTTCCGGTTCGAGAAAGGCCGCATCGTGCGGCGGCAGGAAATCGTTCACGCGGTCAACGGCGTCACCTTCGACATCCATGACGGGGAAACCGTCAGCGTGGTGGGGGAATCGGGCTGCGGCAAATCGACGCTGGCCCGGACGGTGATGCGGCTCTATCCGCCCAACAGCGGCGAGGTACATTACCGGGGAAACCGCATCGACCATCTCCCCCGGAAGCAGATGAAGGCGTACCGGACCCGGATGCAGATGGTCTTCCAGGATCCCTATGCCTCCCTCAATCCCCGAATGAGCGTCCGCCAGATTCTGGAAGAGCCGATCCGGTTTCATCGCCCGGAAGTGCCCGCCGACGAGGTGCGGGACCGGGTGGCCGAAATCATGCGGCAGGTGGGAGTCGATCCCGAATGGCAGGCACGCTATCCCCATGAGTTTTCCGGCGGTCAGCGGCAGCGGATATCCATCGCCCGGGCCCTGGCCGTGGACCCCGAGTTCATTGTGGCGGACGAGCCCATCGCCGCTCTCGATGTCTCCATTCAGGCCCAGATCCTCAACCTGATGATGGACCTGCAGGAACAGCGGGGTCTCACCTATCTCTTCATCAGTCATGACCTTTCGGTGGTGGAGCACATCTCCAACCGGGTCGCCGTCATGTACCTCGGAACCCTCTGCGAGCTGGCCGAAACCGATGAACTCTTCCAGAATCCCCGCCATCCCTATACCCAGGCCCTCCTCTCCGCCATTCCCCGCCTCGGCGTTGTCGGTTTTCAGCACGAACGCCTCAAAGGAGACGTACCCACCCCCATCGAACTTCCCAGCGGCTGTGTTTTTCATGGCCGATGCCCCCATTCGGACGGCGACCGGTGCGTCCGGGAAATTCCGAAGATGATCCGGCTGGACTCAGGGACGTGGGTGGCGTGTCACGGGGTGGAGGAGGGACGGCTGTAGGAAAATTGCTGAACCCTCAGAAGCGATCCGCCCGCCTTGTTTCATCCCAACCGCTTTCCTTTCCCTGATATTCAGATCACAGCCCGGCTGAAAAGTATCTCCCCGAACATTTCCCGGAGATAGATACGGCACTGGATGCATATCGGGAAGTGGAGAACTGCCTGCCGTAAGGTATTTCTGGAACAGGAATACCGGATTGGCCTTACTCCTGTGGCTTGATTCAATGCCTATATTGTAGACTGCAACAGGATCATCGACAGACACATCCTTCTTCAGGCCCCGGAGAAGAACAGGCCGAAACGGAGAGGAGCGTACCAACCGGAGAAATCACTTTTAAACAGAAAATTCAAAATGAATGAATCATCCGATCCGGATCGGCACATACCCGCTGAAGTCAAGCCTGCAGAAGTCAAAAAGGACGACACCCTCAGCCTCAAAAGCGGCATCGCCCAGATCAATGCGCGCCTGCTGAAGAGCAGCCATCTGGAAAGACATATTCTGATGGGACTGCTGCTTCTGGGGATTTTCTATACCATCTATTTCGCCAGGGGATTGCTGCTGCCCATTGTCATCGCCCTGCTGCTTGCCGCTCTTCTGCAGCCTGCGGTCAGCTTTCTGGCACGGTTTAAAATCCCCAATACAATCGCCGCCATTCTCGTCATCCTTCTCATGGTCTCGGTTGTTCTGCTCGTGGCCTACCGCATTGCGGCACCGGCATCCGAGTGGTTCGACCGTCGCCCCTACCTCGTCAACCAGCTTGAATACAAACTGCGCTCGTTCAAGAATTCTCTGGAGGAAGCCAAGGAAACCACCAAGAAGATCGAGAAACTGACAAATCTCGCAGACGAGGAAGGTGAGCCGGGGGAAGTGGTCGTAAAAGGCCCTTCGCTGTCAGACCAGATCATGGACCGGATGAAAGCAACGGCGGTGATGGTGGGCATCATTCTGGTATTGACCTATTTTCTGCTCTCCAGAGGCCGCCCCACCCTGAAACATATGGCAGATGAAATGAACGAAACCGGCCAGGGGAAAAAGTGGGCCAGGATCATGGTGAAGGTGCAGCGGGAAGTGGCGCTTTACCTGGTCACCATTTCAGTCATCAATTTATCCCTCGGCGTCCTGACCGCCGCCGCAATGGCACTGCTCAAGATGCCCAACCCCATCCTCTGGGGCGTGGTGGCCATGACTTTCAATTTTGTCCCCTATCTGGGCGCCATCATGACCACCCTGATCATCGGCACCGTATCACTGGTGACATTCAACGAATGGCCCCAGATTCTTCTGCCGCCCCTGGTCTTTCTCTGTTTCACTGCACTGGAGGGTCAGTTTGTTACGCCGACGATTGTAGGAAACCGGCTTCAGCTCAACCCCATCGCGGTGATCGTTTCGCTGCTGTTCTGGGGCTGGATATGGGGAATCGGCGGAATGGTGATTGCCGTGCCCATACTGGCCGCCATTAAAATCGTGATCACAAGTACCGATGAGTTAAAGGCATTCGGGGCAATGATCGGATAGCACAAAACACTCTTCCGGCGGTGAGACAGAAACATCATGAATTGCCGTACTTCTTTTTTATCTGCACTCTCTCCCCTAAAAGCCCGAACGGATTCACATTATTCGTCCGGGCTTTTTTTTTACAAGGAATTAACCCGGTTGTAACAAAACACTAACATCCGCTTCCTACGTTAAAACGTAACAAAAAGCCAGATCAGGAAGGCATGGAGCAATCCTGTTGCCCTCATATCCGTACCGTTCCTGACGTATGCGGTAAATCCGGCTTTTTGGCTGTACCTGATGGTGTTCCCGGTCCGGCATTTCAGCAGAACAGGCCCGGCCGGGAATGAAATGCAACTGCAGGAAGGAGAGAGAAACATGAAACATCTTGTCAAGGCATTGATCGTACTGACGGCAATCATTCTCATCGGAGCCGGCGCTGTGAGTGCCGCAGACCAGATCCGTATCGTCGGTTCCAGTACCGTTTACCCCTTTTCCAGCTATGTGGCGGAAGAATTCGGCAAGACAACCCGCTTTCAGACGCCCGTTGTCGAATCGACCGGCTCCGGCGGTGGCCACAAGCTTTTCGGTGCAGGTGTCAATCCGGATACACCGGATATTACCAATTCTTCCCGGAAGATGAAAGAAAGTGAATTCAAACGGGCAAAAGAAAATGGAATCACAAACATCACCGAGGCGGTTATCGGATATGACGGCATTGCCATTGCCCAGAATACCGATAATGATCCGATGGATCTGACCCTGGAGGAAATCACGCTGGCCGTCGCCGCGGAAGTGCCCGATCCCGAAGGAAGCGGAAAACTGGTCAAAAATCCGTATACCCACTGGAACCAGATCTCCGATCGACTGCCGAAACGGGAGATCAAGATTTACGGTCCGCCGACCACCTCCGGAACCCGGGACGCCTTTGAGGAACTCGCCATGGAGGCGGCATCCGAAAAGATGAAGGGATATGAAGAGGAATATACAAAAATCCGCGAGGACGGTGTCTGGATCGACGCCGGTGAAAATGACAATCTCATCGTTCAGAAACTGTCCAAGGACAAGGACGCATTCGGCATCTTCGGCTACAGTTTTCTGGACGAAAACCGGGACAAGATCCAGGGCGCTACGATCAGTGGCGTGGATCCGAAGTCGGATACCATCTCATCGGGTGAATATCCGCTGTCCAGAAGCCTTTTCTTTTACATTAAAAATGATCATGTCGATGAAGTGCCGGGGCTGATGGAGTTTGTCTCCCTGTTCATGAGCGACAAGATGATCGGACCGGACGGCGCCCTCAAGAGCATCGGCCTGGTACCCCTTCCTGAAGATCTGCGAAAAGCCTCTCAGGAGCGCACCCTGAAGCTGGCTCCCATCGAGATGAACAATGGCAGACTCAGCACACTTCAGGATTATGCAAAAAAGGGATAATGGTTTTCACTTTCCACTGAACCACCGGAATATCATGCAGGCCCGGCACTTCCGGGCCTGCAGCTGTTCTGTTTTGCACTACATTATATCCTTCCGCCGCATTGACTGAAGCAGGAGGGAAACAACGGAAATAAAACGCCTATGTTCAATCAGGAAATAAACCCGACGATTCTGTTTCTTGTGACCGCTGTGGCCGTCGTTCTGATCGGAAGACTCGGTTACCGGATGAGCCGCCGTCGGACGGAAGCCATCACCGATGGTGGAGAGGAACTCCGGTCAACGCCGGATTACTATGGCTGGTACGCGCTGGTGTGGATGTTTCTGCCCACCCTGCTGCTGCTGATCATCATCGCCGTGCTGGCGGTGTTCGGGCTGATCGATATCCCCGGCCTCTGGATCGCCGCCGGCTGTATTCTCCTGCCGGCCCTGATCCTTCTGCCGGTGGTGCGTTACCTTCATGCAGATCTGAATGCCAGTGTTCTGGTGGAACGGGTCATCTATGGCATACTGCTCTCCGCCGCCCTGGTTTCGATTTTCACCACTGTCGGCATCATGCTGTCGGTGCTGTTTGAATCCATCCAGTTTTTCCAGCACCCCAGCGTCAGTATCCCGGAGTTTTTATTCGGAACCAACTGGTCTCCCGGGGGAGCATTTCTGGAATCGGCAGGCCGCGGCGGAGAACAGGGAACCGAAGCCAGTTTCGGAGCGATTCCGCTGTTTGCCGGAACCCTTGTCATTACCGGCATTGCCATGCTGGTGGCCGTGCCCGTCGGTGTTCTGTCGGCGATATTTCTGTCTGAATATGCATCCGGTAAAGTACGAAAAACCGGCAAACCGATTATTGAAATCCTGGCCGGTATTCCAACCGTTGTCTATGGATTTTTCGCCGCGATCACCGTAGCGCCGCTCATCGTCAGGGCCGCACAATGGGTCGGACTGGATGCCAGTTACCAGAATGCCCTCGCGCCGGGGCTTATCATGGGGATCATGATTATTCCGTTCATGTCCTCCCTGTGTGACGATGTCATGAGTTCCGTGCCCCGGAATATCCGGAATGCTTCTTACGCGATGGGCGCAACCAGTTCCGAAACCATCAAGCAGGTGGTGCTGCCGGCGGCGTTTCCCGGAATCATTTCCGCTTTTCTGCTGGCCATATCCGTGGCCATCGGTGAAACCATGATCGTGGTGATGGCGGCAGGACTCACCGCAAATCTCACCGCAAATCCCCTGGAAGAAATGACCACCGTCACCGTTCACATTGTCGATAACCTGACCGGAGACCAGGCCTATGACAATCCCCAGACCCTTTCCGCCTTCGGCCTCGGACTGACGCTGCTGTTCATGACCTTGCTCCTTAACATTGTGTCGACGATCGTGATCCGCAAATTCCGTATGCGGTATGAAGGAGACTGATTCATGCAGGATATAAACCAGTATCAGGATACCCGGAAACTGGATCGTCCGGAAGACCGCGTGACCACTTCCGATCCCAGAAAACAGCAGATGGAAGAAGAACTGAAACTGCTGAAAAAACGCCGGCGCAGTGAAGCCAGATTCAAATTCTACACCATTTCCGCTGTCTGCATCGCCGCCGCTTTTCTCCTTTTCTTTCTGGTGGATCTCATCATCAAGGGCTACCCTGCACTGCAGCAGGCGGAAATCCAGGCCAGTATCACCTATTCACCGGAGACGGTAAATAATATCGATCTCGCCTTTCCGGAGGAGATACGGGATCTGGTCAGCCGGGCGGCGAAACGGCGTCTCTCACAGGAAGCCAGAATCGCCGAGATACAGATCCCTGTCCATTACACGGAAGAGACGGCCCGCAATCCAGAGTCCGCCGTCCAGGCCATTCAACTGACCAGGGAGGATATGCCGCCCTGGAAGCATAATTTTGAAGGGCAGGACATTTCCAGGGAACAACTGATCCAGCTGATCGGTCCAGAGGGGCTGGATCAGATACAGCAGAATATAAAGGATACCCCTTCTCTGGCGGGCAGCGTACGGAATGAATGGCTGACCGGATCGGACAGACTGCAGGAATTCATGGGCGGCGCCACCGATCTGGATGATCAGATGATGGACACCGCAACCCTGCTGGATGAAGCGGATTACCTGCAGATGGGATTCAATGCGGAAAAGTACGGCGCCGAGGGAAAAACCGTTCAGGAATGGGTTCTGGCGGACAGTCATGTGGATCAGTACCTGAAAGGATATGACTACATGAAGCCCTCATCCTATGACAACACTGCCAATGCACCCGTTTCCCCGGAAAAGGCGGAACGGATCGACCGCATGCACGAGGAGGGAAAAATTGCGCTTCATTTCAATGATTACTTTTTTCTCAACGGGGATTCCAAAATTCCGGAAGTGGCAGGGATGCGGGCGGCCATTATCGGTTCGGTCTATGTGGTCAGCATCGTTTTTCTGATCTGTCTGCCCATCGGTGTCCTCACTTCCATCTATCTGGAAGAATTCGCGCCCGACAATTTTCTGACCCAGACCATCGAGGTCAATATCAACAATCTCGCCGCGATTCCGTCAATCCTTTTCGGTGTGCTGGGGCTGGCGGCATTTATTCATTTTTTCCATATGCCCCGTTCATCGGTTCTGGTCGGTGCGGCTACCCTGGCATTGATGACGCTGCCCATTATTATCATTGCTTCCCGGGCGGCTCTCCGGGCTGTTCCCCAGTCGATCCGCCTGGCCGGCTTCGCGATGGGGGCGACCCGCTGGCAGGTGGTGCTGCACCATGTTCTTCCGGTATCGATCTCGGGCATCATGACCGGCAGCATCATCGGCATCGCAAAGGCAATGGGGGAAACTGCACCGCTGATCATCGTCGGCCTCGTCTCTTTCGTGCCGGAAGCACCGGTCACACCTGCCGACCCCACCAGTGTCATGCCTGCGCAGATTTTTTCCTGGTGGTCCATGTCCCTGCGCGCCTTTCAGGAACGGGCGGCACTCGGTATTCTGGTGCTGCTTACCGTTCTGTTTATTTTGAATGGTCTGGCGGTGTTCGTCCGCGCCAAATCGGAGCAAAGCTGGTAATAAAAGGAGTGTTGCATTATGGCGGAAGCGAAGAAGCAGAAGCAGTTTGAAGACAGTCATCCGGAACAGGCGGAAGAGAAGACTACGCCGGATCAGGCCGATGAGAAAAATCAGGAACAGACCGGTGAAAAAACTGATGACAATGATGAAAAAAATGAACCGCGGCATACGGATGAGAAACAGCAGAAAGAGGCGAAAAATTCTGTCACGTCACAGTTCAGTTCACAGGTGCATGACCGTCCCCGTCCTGATGAGATTCAGGATGAGTCGCCGATTCTCAAATTCGAGGATTTTTCCATCTTCTATGATGATTTTGAAGCCATCAGGAAACTGAGCGCCAATGTTCCCCGGGGGGAAGTCACCGCCATTATCGGTCCCAGCGGTTGCGGCAAGAGTACCCTGCTCAATGCGGTCAACCGCATGACCGATCTGATTCCGGGGTGTCATGTGGAAGGAAAGATGGAACTGAACGGAGAGGATGTGTTCGGTTCCGGCATGGATGTGATCTGGTTGCGCCGCCGGGTGGGAATGGTGTTCCAGAAACCGAATCCTTTTCCCAAGAGCATCTATGACAATGTGGCCTACGGCCCCCGGCTGCACGGTAAGCGGAACGGGGATGAACTCGATGAACTGGTCGAGAAAAGCCTGAAGGAAGCGGCGCTGTGGAATGAGGTCAAGGACCGGCTCAAGGCCAACGCCATGAGCCTTTCCGGCGGCCAGCAGCAGCGGCTGTGTATCGCACGGGCTCTGGCCATTGAACCGCACATGGTGCTGCTGGATGAACCGACATCGGCCCTGGACCCGAAATCGACCGCTCACATTGAAACCCTGCTGGGGGAAATCCGCGGGCACTATACCGTCATCATTGTCACCCACAACATGCAGCAGGCGGCCCGGGTATCGGATTACACCATTTTTCTGTTCGAGGGGGAAATGATCGAATTCAACCGCACCGCCGATCTCTTTGTCAATCCGGACAAAAAGCAGACCGAGGAGTATATTACCGGACGGTTCGGATAACCGGCGGCTCCGGTGGCGGCCCGGGATTGAAATCCCGGGCCTGTCTGAAATTCCACAGGTAAAATTAAAAATCAATCTGAAACCGTGCCTGAAATACATTGGCACTGTCATCGGTGACATCCGCCCGGTCTTCCAGATCGGCATAGACGTAATTGAACATCACCCGCATGTTGGGATTGAGGTACCAGTTGACCCCGAAGGTGATGTCGCTCAGTTCGCCGCCTTCGATGGCTTCATCGTTCAGATCAAGACTTGCGTACCGCAGGGCGAGTTCCCATGCCCCCGTTCCCCCTTCGGTGGGGTGGAAGTAGGAATTGGGGGTAACCCGGCTGAAAGAACCGGAACCGGGCTTGTAGACGCGGCTTTCACCGGTGAGGAAAAAACTGCCGTAGACATAATAACCGCTGAAGGACGGATCATTTGCCTCCTCTGAACTGACAAATGCCTGGATATATTCACTCTGCACGGAAAACGGACCGAATACCGCAGCGGCTTCCGCGTTGACGATATCGACATCCTCGGCTGACATGCTTCCCGTATTGGCCAGCCGTGCGTCGGTGATATGGGCCGACGGGCGGACGCGATACCGGACGGTGCTTTCTTCCTCATCCCGGAACTGGTGAGTGCAGGAAAGCCCGAGGTGGATGGCCTGGCGTCCCTCATCGGCATACAGGGGCGTGCCGGTCACACGACCGCTGACGTTGATATCGGTATAATCATTGAAACTGTTACCGAAATCATCCGTATCGTAAAACGCCCCCACCGCCCATGTCATCCGGTCTTCCAGCGCGGAACCGGTCATCATGAGACCGGTGTTCCGGCCGGGAGAAAAGGCGTTGACGGGCAGTGATCGCTGCATGAAGGTGATGTATTTGCTGCTGGTCTGCTCCTCCAGGGAATAGGGTTCCTTGAAATGACCGACCACGACAGTTCCGACGGCAGGAACACCAGTCAGCCCCATGTACACATCCTTGAACTCGGGATCACCACCGGCAAAATCATACTGTGCCTTGAATATGATGGTATCGTAGATGGTGCCTTCCACAAAGAGGCGTGCCCGGCGGAACTCGAAGCCATCGCCTTCCAGCGGGTCTTCTTCAGCGGCCTGAATATCTTCTTCAAACTCGTCATCGGCACTGATGGTGGCCCAGTCGAGCATGATCCGGCCTCCGAATTCGATCTCGAACCGGCCGTCCTCACTGGCAAAGCCAAGGCCCTGATCCCAGAAGGGTTTCAGTCTGGTGCCATCGACCTCTTCCGCTTTGGCTTTCTGCATCATTTCATCATACCGGGTTTCGGTAATCTGCCCCTGATCCCGCATAATGTCGAGAATTTCTTCCGTGGTGCTTTTTTCTTCCTGGGCTCCGGCGGCTGCCGGTATCATCAGCAAGCTGAAAACCAGCGCCAGCACGAATACAAAACAGACCGGGCGGGCATGTCCGGTCAAACGATTCATATCTTTCATCTGTTTACTCCTCCAGAAATTTTCCTCTGTTAAAAAAATACAACGGTTCTTTCTTTTACCTGCAGTTTTTTCATCACCTCCTTTTCCACGGGTTCAGAAAATGATAAGCGCCTCACCAGTTACTTCATAACATCCGCAGGGGCAGGCCCCCGTGCCTGTCCTTTGCCGGGGCAACCACAGGGGGATTGCCCCGGCAAAATAGATACAGAAATATATAAACAGGTACCTGCTACCAGCAGAAAACCCTATGCAGTACTTCATTCAATTTTTGTGATACTTTAATTAGAATATGATTAAATATGATTTTAAACAAGCATAATCCTGATTTCGGAATGACGCTTCTGCACCGGTGCTTTGCAGATACGGGTATTCCGGGATCTGATTATGGCAGAGGAGGGCAGGAAGAAAGTCTTTTGGGGATTGGCTTGGGAGGGCGGGCAGGAAAGGTTCCCTTCCCTGCCCGCCGTTCTGCATGAAGCAGACGGAAGCAGGGAAAGGAGACAAAACACTCAGCAGCCTTTGGGAACTCCCTTCGGCACTACTTTTTCGGGTGTATAGGCTTCCATGTCTTTTGTCTTTTCCAGAAGTTCATTGTACTTGATCTTCAGTTTCCCGTAAGCGGAATTGACCTGATCATAGGCTGATTTCAACTGTTCGAACTGTTTTTCCAGTTTTTCAATTCGCGCGTTCATCGCGGCGACATCGATTTCCTTTTCCGCCGCCACTGCAACAGATGCGGTCAGCATCGCCAGCAGTGTAATGAGGATGATACCGGTGATTTTCATTCTTTCTCCTTCTCCTGATGATTATCCTTCTGTTTCATCTTCGCCATGACCTCTTCCGGGTCATAGTGAAACAGAACGGAAAGTTCCGTGTTAGACGATAAATCTTCGATGATACCGACGGTTTCCGTATCGTGGCATTCCAGGCATTTCTCCGTCCGCTGCAGCCGGTGGCAGTCGGTGCAGGCCAGTTCCAGCTGTCCGTGAAGGCTGTTACCGAATCGTTCGGGATCGATATAAATCCGTTCCAGGGTTTCCACTTCGATCCGTGTGCCGTGGGAGACCTGACCGGTCTGCGGGTAGATTTCCTTCTGTGTATGACAGAATTCACAGGTATTGGGCGCGTCCGTGATGCTGTGACGCATCTTGGGCACATACCCC